>JBOGYB010000011.1:0-11682 GCA_050696555.1 Solirubrobacteraceae bacterium
ATAGCGCAGCCTGTGCCGAGGACTATGACGGACTCGCAAAACAGCACGCCACGCAACTGCCAGGGAGAGTAGCTTTGTATCCGCAGGGACGCCAGCGAGCGGCGTCGCTGCCAGATAGAGGCTCCCATAGCGGCAGCCATCGCAAGCGCGGCGGCAATCATCAGCAGCGTGGAGATTTGCGTGAGACGGTCGAGTCCTTCGCGCGCGAGCACATCGGCTTGTGCGGCACGTCCGGCACTTGTCTGCACCCGAAGTCCACCGTCGCGGGTAACCAAGCCTTCCACAGCGTGCTTGATGCTCGTCTCGTTCGCGCCGGGGCGAATGTCTATTTCAAGCGCGCTTGGATCCGCTGTCGCCCACGCTCGACGGTAGTCTGCGTCGTTGAGCACGACCGCACCAGAGACCCATCCGAGGTTGGTGGTTGTGGCTGCGATCCGATAGTCGGCGAGACCCGACGGGGTCGGTAGCAAGAGAACCTGTCCGACCTTTCGATGGGCCGCTCGTGCGATCTGCTGGGAGACCGTTATCCATCCCCCAGAACGCAATCTTGCCGTCGCCAACGCTCGATTGCCTTCTATAATCTGCGCAGTAGGGAACATTGTGCGCGCTCTCGGGGATCGAGCGATAACCCATACTCGACGGCTGCCTATGTCCAAGAAGCCACCCTGATAGGCGCGAACCTCTGCCACTCCTTTGAGATGTGAGACGCGAGCGACTATTTGGCGCGCTGGGAAGCTGCTAGTCGCGAGTTCGTCTCCCTGATTCGTCACCCATAGACCCGCAGTCGATACGTACTGGTTGTAATCGCTGTAAAGGCCGTCTAGGAGGTCTTGGTGAGAGCCCTCTGCTACGACGCTGCCAAACACCGCGACGGCTCCTGTCGCCGCAAGCGCCAATGACCGAACGGTGGTAGCTCTCAACCCTCTCAATGCCATCAACACCATGTTCAACCGTTTCGTCCGCAGCGCAATCTTCTCCGCGGCGCCAACCACGAGGGTGAAGGTGAACGGGATCGCAAGCAACGCGGCCAGCACCAAGCCCAACGTGGCGACGATGACTGCCGATGGATTGAGTACCAGAATGCCGCTTGTCGCTCCAAGGAGGATAAGCGCTGTCATGAAGAGTTGTATACGCACACGCCTGGTCATTGCTTGACCTGGTTGTCCGTCTTCGAAGTACACGCCGTCGACCGCACGCGAGCGACGCAGGTCGAGTAGCGGCGGGGCAGCAGCCAAGCATGTGGCTGCAACGCCACCGACGAGCGAGAAGACCACAGGTCGCCACCCGATCACCGTCTGTGTCCCCAGTGGAAACGCCGCAGAGAGATAGCCAGGCGTCTGCTCGAAGATTCCGCGTGAGAGCAGCCCACCGATGAGAACACCGACGACTGAGGCGATCACACCGAGGCACAGCGACTGGAAGACGAGCAGCTTGACCAGATCACTTGGACGCGCGCCTTGGATACGCAAGTCGGCGATTACGCGCCGGCGCTCAGGTGCGGCGAGCAGCATCGCGTTGAACGCGAGCAGCGTACCTACAAGAGCGCTCACGAACGCGAAGAAGCTAGTTGCCTGCCCGTTTGGGATGGTCGCCTGCTTGAGCAGTCGCACCTCGTCGGTAGCGGAGGTGACGTCCAAGCGTCCAGCTGCGAGCTTTTCGAGCTCCTGGCGGACCATTGGTGCTGCTCCGGGGCTCGATTGAACCAGGACTCGCATCACTCGACCTTGGAGGCCGGCGACGCGTTGGATCAACGACAGAGGAGCGATTACGGCTAAAGCGTTTGACAGCTCCCCGACAGTGTCGGGACCGAGCACGAGTCCCACCTTCATGGGGACCACGTGTCCCCGTACACGAAGGGAGACGGTGGGCAGGGGCTTTGAGATCTCGGCTCCAAGCGTGGTCGATACTCCAAGCGCGTGTGCTGTAGCGCTTGGAAGCATCACATCACTCGGCGAGAGATATTCGAGCGGAATATTGCGAGTCAGTCCATCCAGGGCTGCGAGCGTCAAGTTGGCGCTTACCAACTGCACTCCGACGACATGACCGTCGGTGCCCTTTACTGTCGCATTGAGGTCGAGTACCGGTGCGACCTGCTGAACACCCGGTAGCGATCGCACTCGACTAACAAGATGTTCACTAAAACCTTCGGAACTGCGTGCGCGCAGCTGTAGGTTAGCGGACCCGACGATGCTATGAACAATCCTGCTGCTACCGGTTGTGATGCTGCTGTTGGCTACCTGTACTGCAAATACGAGAGCCACCCCAATGGCGATCCCCAGTCCGGCAAGCATCTCTTGAACTGGGTGAGTGCGCAGACGCCTGCCGTAGAAGTAGACGAGCGCTAAGAACCGCACAGTCGCTCACTCCCACGCGCCACCCGAGCCGGCGGTACGGAGGTTGGCGACTCGGCGGGTCCCGATACAGACTCCCCCTGCAGGAGCTTCCCGTCGCGCAAACCGCAGACACGATCCGCGATCGCCGCCGCTTGCGGATCGTGCGTAACCAACAGAACAGCCGCTTGCTGCTCGTGGGCAATGTCGGCTAGCAGGCGAAGAATCTCCGATCCACGGCGGGAATCGAGGCTCCCGGTTGGCTCGTCGGCAAGGATTAGTCTGGGCTCGTTCGCCAGCGCTCGAGCAATCGCAACACGCTGACGCTCACCACCTGACAGCCGCTCGGGAACGCGGTCGAGGCGATGCCCCAAGCCAACTCGCTCAAGCCAACCTGTAGCTGCGCTGCGTGCCTCTCTGAGGGAGACATGATCTGCTAGCAACTTCACCGCAGCGTTCTCTACGGCGGGCACACCACTCATTAGATGGCAGGACTGGTAGATGAAACCTACGTCGCGACGTTGATAGTCGGTTAGCTCCCTTCCAGACAGGTCCGCTAGATCCCTGTGGCCGAACCGGACGGTCCCTCCATCGGGGGTGAGAAGCCCGGATGCCAGGAGAAGCAGCGTGGTCTTACCCGACCCAGACGGACCATAGAGCGCCAGCATCTCCCCCGGCGCTATCGACACGCTCACATCATCGACGGCGTGGACCACCTCATCCACATCGGAGTAACGCTTGACGACACGTTCAAACTCAAGGACGCTCACCTTGGAAACCGCGCGTGTCTGCTCATCCCGCATCCGCTTCCGGTTTAGCGTCCGTCCGGCGAGCCGCTACATGTAGAGGAACGACCTCGGCTTCAGATGGCTGCACCTCACCGCGAAGCTCGCCCTCGTCGAGCGACATCGCGCGATCGACGCCCGACAGACACGTCGCGTCGCCGGTGCTCATCAGCACAGCCACACCTTCATCAGCGATAGAGCGCAACAGGCGCAAGATCGGGTCACTCTCAAGAAGGCCGACCGCAGCCGTCGGCTCGTCGATCACGAGCATCGCAGGCGATGAGATCAACGCCCGTGCGATGGCTACACGCACGCACTCGGCTCCATCCAACTCGTACGGCCTCATACGAGCACAATCGGCCACACCTGCCCTCGCGAGCACACGCTCTGCGACGCGTCTCGCCGGAAGAGGCGCATAATGCTGAGCCAGTAGACCAGCCGCAACATGGTCAACGATCAAATCACCCTCAAGCTCAGAGAAGGACGTCGTGCAATAGGCGATACGCCTGCCGATGATGTCCGCCGCGGTCGACAGGTCGACCCCCTCGAAACGAACGCTGCCGTGGTCGGGACGCTCAAGTCCCGCAGCTATCCGTAGAAGCGTGCTTCGACCAGACTTGCGCGTTCCAAGCACACCAACAAACTCACCGTGCTCGATCGACAACGACACGTCCTTGAGCGCCACGTAATCACGACGGCCACGGCGATACCGCTTACCGACACCATTGAGCGAGAGCAGGCTCACGACTCGACGCTCCGTTCAACGACCGAACGCTTCGCATACGCCTGGACTACCCGGCGAGCGTGGACAGCCCAATCGATGCTAGCCCGCGTCTCGCGTCGCAACTTGTCCACAACCAACGACTCTAGGAGCTCGGCGACGTCGCCATGCGCAACATCTGGATCAGACGTCGGCAGCCCCTTCATCGCATGTATGCGCTCGCTCTGATAGCGGTCAATCACCTCGAGTACAGCATCCGCTCCGAGCAAGCCCACGGAAGCTATCCGCGCAAGTATCTGTGTTCGTTGGGGATCGTCCGTCAATCGCTCCGCGGCCCAACGACGATACGCTTCGACACCCCCGCGCGTCGCGCGGTAGCTGCGTCGCAGACGATGCTGCTTGCGCGACCCGTCGAGCGGTTCGAGCTCGACCGCCTCGACCATCCCAGTCGCCGCCAGCCGATCGAGGATTGGGTAGATGCTCGGCTTGCTCGTCGGCAAGAAAGCACCAAACCGCGACTCGTAGCGCTGATGGATCTCGTAGCCGTGACTAGGCTGCTCGATCACCAATGCCAGCACCAACCAGGTCGTTAGCGTCTGCGTCTCATCGATGCTCCCTGCCCGCGTGATTGCAGCGGCCATCGGGGCTAATACCACCTCTCTACGCCCTCTCCCTGCCGTGCCCATACCAGATCACCGCAATCCCATCTATCGCGATTCAAGAACAATAGGCCATATTCGAATACTTCCAGCGACTGACGCTAGGCTTGTCTCCCACTCCGGCAGTTTGGACAGTCACCAGACGGGCGTAGATGCGTGACGATTTCGATCCAGGTCCAAGCCACACGGCAAACATCGCAGGCACGCCCACTTCGCTGACATCCCCAGCGCAATCTCGGTTACGCGAAATTCTCGGAGGCCGAGTAACACGGCGACCAAACCAGATCTACCCTGTGAGGGAGCCAGCTTCTAAGCGTCTTGCGAGTCAGAAACAGCCCCATGAGTCAGCTGCGAGCGGCGCTACTCCTGCGTCGTAACGGCGTTGAGAGCATCAACGCACAGCTCAAGCACCTCGGCCTCGGCGGCACCAGGCTCCGCACCAAGTGCGAGACCACGCTGGACTGGCTCATTCAGTGGGGGCTGCTCACGATCACCGCCACCCGCTTCGTCCACGCCGAAGGACTCTACGAGCCCACCCAGGAAGTGGCCGAACAACTCGACTTGCTGCGCCCCGCCACAGCAGAGTCGCCCAACCCCGGCCCGGACCCGATCCAACTCAGGAGAGGCGAGGCCGAGCTGGAGCGCATCTTTGGAGCGCTCGGGAATCCCAAGGTAGCGCTCCAAGGCGACCCGGCGCTGGACGAGCCCAACTCGCTCGCAGCCTGGTCGGCAGTCTCAAGCTCCCTGGCCGGACGGTCAGTGGCTATGACTGCATGGTGCCGCACCAGTCCTCGCATAGTGCAACTCCGAGCACCTACGCGCGCAACGGAACCTCAACGAACCCCGTAACACCAACCTCGTGCAATGGGGATTCCCGCCCCGATCGCACCCGTGAACCCCGCAACACCTGGAGACCTTGGAATCCTCTTCAACCAAGCGGTTCCTGAATGAGGGCGACTCCGCAACAAACACCGGAACCGCCCAAATGGGCCGTGTTGGAATCGAACCAACAACCTTGGGCTTAAGAGGCCCCTGCTCTGCCAATTGAGCTAACGGCCCGCGAGGGGGCGCCGACCCTGTGATGGGACGGTGAGCGGAGCATTCTAGCCAAGGCCCGGCAAGCCTGAAGGGCCGTAATCGCACCGAGGGCGCTCAGAGCACGATAGTGCGGCCCCCATCGGCGATTACGCGATCTTCCAGGTGCAGGGAGATGGCGCGGGCGAACACAATCCGCTCGATGTCACGACCGATGCGCTCGAGCTCCGCCACGGTCTGGCGATGGTCGACGCGTGCGACGTCCTGCTCGATGATGGGTCCGCCGTCGAGCTCGGCCGTTACGTAGTGGGCGGTGGCGCCGATCAGCTTCACGCCGTGCTCGCGAGCGCGGCGATAGGGCTCGGCCCCGGCAAACGCAGGTAGGAACGAGTGGTGGATGTTGATCACCGGCACTCCAAGCCGATCGAGGAAGTCGCCGCTGAGGATTTGCATGTAGCGGGCGAGCACCACGAGGTCCACCTTGCCGACAAGAAGCTCGAGCATTCGCTCCTCCGCCTCCTGCTTTTCCCCGTTGAGAACGGGTACATGGTGGAAGGGGACTTCGGCGGACTCCACCTCCTCGCCGAGATCGGGGTGGTTTGAGATGACCCCCACCACTTCCGCGTCGAGCTCTCCACGACGACGTCGCCACAGCAGGTCCATCAGGCAGTGGTCGTAGCGCGATACGAGTATCCCCATGCGCCTCACCTCTCCCCAGTAGCGCAGCTCCCAGTCCATTGCGAAGCGTTGCGCCACCGTCTCCTCAAAGCTGTGCTGGAAGGCCTCCCGCCCCTCGCCGAGTCCTTCCAAGAAGAACTCGGTGCGCAAGTAGAAGCGCCCACCGGTGGGGTCGGATGAGTATTGGTGCGAGGAGACTATGTTGGCGCCCTGTTCGAACAGGAACCCGGAGACGGCGGCCACGATCCCGGGCTGGTCGGCGCAGTCGATCAGCAGGCGCGCCGTGTACGGCTGGATCGTCTCCTCTGGGGTGGACACACTCGCACCCCGACCACTATTTCTTGGGTGTCGTTGTCGTCGGGGCAGAGCTGGTTTTCACGACCGTGCCTTCCCCTTTGGGGCCAACTTTGACGCTGTAGACCTTGCCGTTGGTGGTTCCCGTGTAGACGTTGTTGGAAGGATTGCCGGTCGGGTTCTTCTTGAGTTCTTCAAGCTCCTCCTGCACCCGCTTGCGTTCCTTGGTGGGAGTGAGGCTGACCGCCTTCGTCGACGCCAGGTCCCCCACGCGCGGGTTTTTCGCCTGGTAGGCAAACTTTGCGAGGTAGCCGTACAGAGATGCGCTCGGCGGCCTGGTGGGAATCACAAGCTGTAGAACCGCGACCGCTTCTGCCGGCTGGTTGAGGCCTTCTTCGCCGAACACCCTGAGCATGTCCTGTGCGATCGTGAGAGTCGGTTTGGTGGGTTTGAGCGCCACATAGCGATTCCACGCTTCGACTACCTTCGTCAGCTTTTCCTTTCCCTTGCTGGTGAACTGCTGCGTGTTTTCGTCGTAAAATTCGCTTGTGGCAAGTTCATGTAGTCGAGCTTCCGCGAGCGCAGCCCAACCGGTGGCTTCGGCGGGGTTCTTCTTGATCCGCGTTTCCGCTGCCGCGATTTGTTTGGCGTAGCTCGCGTTGTTCGCTTCGCTTTTGCCGAAGATGGCTTCGACCGGGCTGCTCCCCCCGCCACCTACGCCAACACCGAAGCCGACGAAGCCGACGAGGAACAGCAGCGCAAGGCCGACGTAGACGACCTGCACGGTGCGGCGCCTACCGCGTGCTCGGAGGTCGAACAGCATCAGCTCAGCTCGGGGTTGGTGTGGTCGATCATTTCTTGAACGGTGGTCTTTGGCTCTCCCGGCGGGGGTGCCATAGGGCCGGACGATCCCGTTGCGCCCGGTGGGTGGTCCTCCGGAGGGCGCCCTGCCCCTGATGCCTTCGCCGACTCGGTATCGCGCTTCGCGTCGCGTCGCGCGACAACCGATGCAACCAGGATACTCGCCTCGTAGAGCAAGTACAGTGGCACCGTCTCGAGCACAAGCGTGAAGGCGTCTCCCGGGAGGAATGCGGCGACCGCGGCACATGCGAGGATCGCGTAGCGGCGGTTGTGTCGCAGCTGCGCTGGAGTGACGATCCCGGCCCGTACAGCCCCCACGATCGCCACGGGAGCCTGGAAGGAGACACCCATTGCCAGCATCACCGTTGCGGCGAACTTGTAGTACTGGCTGGCCTGCACCATCACGTTGAACTGGCTGCTGTTGAAGTTCTGCAGGAAACGCACCGCGGCGGGGAGCACCACGAAGTAGCCAAAGGCGACCCCGGCGATGAACAGAAACGGTATGGAGACGAGCAGCGGCGCGATCGCGCGTCTCTCCCGGGGGCTGAATGCAGGCATGACGAACCCGTACAGCTCGAACAGGATCAGCGGCAGGGCAAGCACCAGAGCGAAATAGAGCGCCACGGTGAGCGTCGTCGTGAAGGGCTCGCCGGGCCCGAGCGTCACGGGTAGGTTCCCACTGGGGCTGCGCGGGATCTTTGCGATGTCGGCGTCCAGCCTGGCGCTTGCGGCAGCCAGCTGCGCTCTTGTGGCGGCGGGCAAGCCGCTGGCGGGAGCGCTCAACGCGCGAGCGATCGACTTGGTGTCGCCCGCGACTTCCCGCACACCCTTCTGGGCCAGCCAGGTCTGGCCGAGTGGGCCTTCGCCGCGGCTCACCTGCTGCTCGGTTTGGTGTGCAAGGGGTTGGTTGACGAACTTCAGCAGCGCGTGGTTCTGCCACAGGCAAATCCCGAACACGAGGGCAAGCGCCACCGCGCTCACGATCAGCCGCACGCGGAGCTCGTGGAGATGGTCGACGACGCTCAGTCGCTCATCGTGGCCGATCGGGCGGATCGCTGTTGCCATAGCCAATTGAAGCTATCACCGCACAGCACAGGGACGGGCGGTCCGGGAGGGACGGCCAAATGATCGGGGGATTTCGCCGCAGTGGCTAAAGGCCACCCTTCACCGGGTCGATGAGGCGGGGGAGAGACGATGCAAGAGAACAACGGCCACCGTATCCATCATCACGTTCAGCTTCCTGGAGGAAGGCAGATCGAGGTTGTGTACCTCGACAGCCGCGAGGACGATAGGCCACCGAGCACCCCTCACACCCCCGCCGGTCAAGCCGCCGAGCGCCACAGTGGAACATCGACCCCTTGGGGTGCGAATGAGGGGAGCAAACCGGGGCAGGCCTGCAGCGACACACCTGTCGCCGCAACGCCCTGGACAGGAGACTCTCCCACGACAGCTCCCGGCGAGGCGCTCCACGTCTGCTCGCACTGTGCCGGTGGACTGGTGCACCCGCTCGATTGGCTCGAGGAATCGCCCGGGCGCTGGCGTGTGCTGCTGCGTTGCCCGGACTGCGGTGAGCTGCGGGACGGTGTCTTTGGACAGGCCCTGGTGGAGCGCTTGGACGAGGAGCTCGACCGGGCTACCGGTGCCCTACTAAGCGATCTCAGGCAGATTACGCACGCCAACATGGTGGAGGAGATCGAGCGCTTCTCACGGGCACTCGAGCTGGACCTGATCGGCCCAAGCGACTTTTAGCAATCCACCGCGGGGCCACCGTGAGCGTGTCCAAACGCTCTCAGCAGTAGCGCTCGACGACCGCGTCGGCAACGAGGTCAAGCAACTCGTGACGTCCATCCGGAAGCAGGGCAGGCAGCGTCGCCTTCGCCTCGGAGACGATCGATAGGGCGCGCTCCCGCGCCTCGTCTAGCGCGCCCGTGGAGGCGATCCGCTCGCATAGCTCCTCTGCCTCTCCAGGACCCTCGAGACTGGCCAAATCGACTGCGGCGATCCGCTCGTCGCGTTCGCGAGCGAGGATCAAGGGGAGCGTGACGGTACCGTCGAGCAGGTCGGTGCCACGCGCCTTGCCGGTGCGTTGCGCAGGACCGGAAACGTCCAACACATCGTCCAGCAGCTGGAAGGCCAGGCCGATCCGACTGGCGAACTTACCCAGGGCCGCCGCAAGCGTGACGGTGCCTTCACGTGCCACCAGCGTGCCGAGACGACAGGCTGCCTCGAAGAGGGCGGCGGTCTTCAGCCGGCAGCGCTCCAGGTAGCGCTCCACTGCGATGTCGGCAGCGTAAGCGTCCTCGCGCTGCAACAGCTCTCCGGCGGCAAGTGCCGAGCTGGCGTCTGAGAGGGCTAGCAATTGACCGGGGTCGTCGTTGAGTGCGAGCTCGGCAAAGGCGCGCGAGAAGAGCAGATCGCCGGTGGCGATCGCCGCCTCGCGTCCAGCCACCGTGGCCACGGTCGGGCGCCCTCTGCGGAGGGTTGCGCCGTCGATGAGATCGTCGTGCACGAGCGTCGCGGAGTGCACAAGCTCCACGGCAACCGCGGCGCGCATCAGGTTTTGCTCGCACTTGAGTTGCTCCCCCACCCCACCCGCCGACTCGGCGGCAAGCACCACGAGCAACGGACGCAAGCGCTTTCCCCCTGCCACCACCGTTGCGGTGGCGTGCGAGGCAAGCGGTGTGCCCGCCTCCGCGGCGACCCGCTCGAGGTGTGCCTCGCTGCGGGCCATCCGCTCGCGCAACGCGGGTCCTCCGCGGCGCATGATCTCCTCGACCGCCTCCACGTCGGCTGCGGTGTTGGCGCCTTCCTGGAGTGCCGTCACTCTTGCTCGCCTGCCCTCATAAACTTGCTCCCCACGTCGTGGCTCCGCGCTAAAGCCCGCGAGTGGAGCCGCCTCCTCATGTCATCCTCCTCGAGGGACGGTAGCGCCGTGAGCGGCAATGATGCCACCCGCCATCAATACGTAGCCGACCTCTTCGCATCCGGCACGCTCCAGTTCTGCCGCGAGCTCGGTGGGTGAATGGAAGCGCTTGACCGAGTTGGGCAGGTAGGTGTAGGCGTTGGCGATGGTGTCATCCGAGGAAGTCGTCCCCTTCAGGCGGGACACCAGAGCGGCGAGCTTCCCGATCACGGGCACCACGCGGTCGAACCACACTCTGTAGAAGAGTGACAACGGAAAGCGCGTGGGGGTTGTCATCTCCAGCACCACCACCCGCCCACCGGGGCGCACCACACGAACCATCTCATGCAAGCCGCGCCGCAGGTCGGAGAAGTTGCGCGCGCCAAAACCCACCGTCGCCGCGTCGAATGAGTTGTCCGGATAAGGCAGCTCGAGCGCATCGGCCCACTCGAAGGAGAGACCCACGGTCTCGACCGGCGTTGGTGCGGAATCGAGCGAGCCGTTGCTCGTCACGCGCACAGGGGGTGGCGGCATCCCCTCAAGCGCCCTGGCGCCCTTGACGCGGGCTCGCGCGAGCATACCCTCGGAGAAGTCCGACCCCACTACCTCGCCACCGGGCGATACGTGCCCCAGCAACTCGATCGCGAGATCCCCTGTGCCTGTGGCTACGTCGAGCACACGGCTCCCCGGGCCTACGCGCGCCAGCTCCACGGCACGGGTACGCCAGCGGTGGTGAAGGCCCGCCGTCATTATCGTGTTGAGCAGGTCGTAAACAGCGGCGACACGGTCGAACATCGCCCTCACCTGGATCGCCTCCAGGCGTCCCGCGGTAGCGTCAGCGCGCTTCATCGCGGCCATGACCTATCGACCGGCTACTTCAACTGCGAGAGGAAGGCCACAACCGCGTTGAACTTCTGCGGTGGCAGGTTCTTGAACGAGGGCATCGGGGCGGTGGGGTTGACGAGTGTACGGGCGATCCCCGCCCCGTGCAGGCGTGAGCCGATGTGGGTGAGGTTCGGTCCCGGCCCGTCGTTGCCGTTCTCGCCGATCTTGTGGCAGGCGAGGCACCCCGACTGCGCCACCACCTGCTTGCCCGCTTCGTATTCGGCCAAGCTCTTGCCACCGGCCTGGACGACCGCGGCGGGGGTGGCCATTTCGATTGCCGTGGGGGAGCCGGCGTTGGCACCCTCGTATGTGAGCAGCGCCATCGCCCCGATCACGAAGAGGCCGGTGAGCATGGCGATCGGGCGCTTCTCGGGACGGCGCTCGGGACCCCGGTCGTAGAAGGGGAGCAGGAACAGCAGGATCATGCCCAGCGTGGGCACTCCGATCGTGGCGAGAGGCACCAGGCTCGGGGGCTTGACTACGCGCAGGACCTCGAAGAGGAAGAAGAAGTACCACTCGGGGCGCGGCACGT
>JBOGYB010000012.1:0-11579 GCA_050696555.1 Solirubrobacteraceae bacterium
GAGAAAGCCTTACTCCGCGTGCGCACGCGAGTCACCCGCTATGGGAGTCCCCACCCGCACACGCGGATAGGCTCTACCACCGAATGGCGACCCCACAGGCAACGTTGACCTCCGCCGATCTTGGCGGACGGGATGGGGGGGTTCGCTCGACGCTGCGCAGGCTCCGGGCTGTGCCCGCCTCCAGCTGGGCCAAGCTCGCATTCGCGCTGATGTGTGTGTTGGCGCTCGTCGGCTACTTCGCCTTCCCGACCTACCCAACGTATGACTCGTTCTATGCCCTGTTGTGGGGGCGCGATCTTCTGCATTTGCACATGCCCGACTTCAGCGTCTACCGCGGGCCGACCGAGCACCCGCTCGCGATCGCCTTCGGGGCGTTCTGCTCGATCTTCGGGCAGGGGGGAGCGCGCCTTGTCGTGCTGGGTTCGATCGCCTCCTTCGTGGCCCTTGTGGCCGGCTCCTACCGGCTTGCGCGGCTGTGCTTCGGCCCGGTGGTGGGGGCGATCGCCGGACTGCTCGTCTTGAGCCGCTTCTTCGTGGAGAACCTCGCCGCGCAGGGGTACCTCGACATCACTTATGTCGCGCTCGTGGTGTGGGCGACCGCTCTGGAGGTGGAGCGTCCACGGCGCGGTCCGTTTGTGTTCGCACTGCTCGCCGCCGCAGGTCTGTTGCGCCCCGACGCATGGGTGCTGAGCGGGATCTACTGGCTGTGGTGTGCCTTTCCCGCCGACAACCGCACCCGTCTGGGCTATCTCGGTCTCGCCGCGATCGCCCCCGCCCTTTGGATCGTGGTGGATGCGATTGTCACCGGGAACCCAATCTTTTCGCTGCACTCCACGTCGGGCCTTGCGGCGGAACTAGGACGTACGCAGGGATTCTCAGAAGTGCTCTCCTCGACCTGGGCGTATGCCGTTCGGATCGACAAGTTGCCGGTCGTGCTCGGCGCGCTCGCCGGGGTCTCGATCGCGATCTGGTTGCAACCGCGGCGGGTGCTCACTCCACTCGTAGTGCTTGCCACGTTGCTGTTCGTGTTCATCGCCGAGGGCGCCGCCGGAGCCTCGGTAGTAGACCGCTACATGGTGGGGGCCGCGGTCGTGATGCTCGTCTTCTGCGCGCTCGTGCTCGGCGGCTGGTCGATGCTGGAGCGGGGCAGCCGGCTGCGGCGCGTGTGGATCGCCGGCGCGTCGCTGCTCGCGCTGTACGGCACGGTGACGGTTGCCAACACGCTCAACCTCACGAGCTTGCGCAACACGCTCGCCTATCACGAGGACTTCCACAAGGGGCTCGTCGCCGCGCTGCAGGCCCCGGTGGTGAAAGAGGAGCTGAAGCGCTGCCCGCTGCTCACACTCCCCAACAACAAGCTGATCCCCGACGCCCGTTGGATCCTCGACTCGGTAGGGCAGCACGACATCGTGGCGCGCTCGCAGGCGACCGCCGACCGCGAAAAGGGCGCGCTTCAGCTCGACCGTCGCATCGAGAAGGGGAGCGTGGCGGTGTACCCGCTCGGCGCGGCAGTCTTCTTCGAGGCGATTGTCGACGTAGGCGATGACCCACGCGACCAAGTGCCGCTTGCCGGCTTCAAACGCGTGTACACGAGCCGCTACTACGCGGTCTATGCCGACTGCTGAGCCGATCGGCACGCGACGGGATGAGCGCCCGGGGGGGGCGTCCCCGGGTACGCAGCCTGGGGTGGACAATCGCTCCCGCCGACTCTGGACATGGGTGGTGCTGGCGGTCGTGCTTGTCACAGCTCTCGCGCTGCGCCTGTGGGGCGTGAAGTCGGGTCTCCCCTACGTCTACAACATCGACGAGGCGGGCCATTTCGTGCCGAAGGCCGTCGCGATGTCCTCGGGAGGGTTGAATCCTCATTACTTCGTCAATCCTCCGGCGCTCACGTACGTCTTGCACCTCGTGTTCGTCGTGCGGTTTGGCGGCGACCACGGCGTCCTGCGCGAATACGCCTCCCATCCCGACCGTGTGTTCCTGCTCGCGCGTGTCGTCGTCGCGCTGCTCGGCGCGGGTGCTGTGTGGCTGCTGTATCTGCTTGGCGCCCGCCTCTTCGGTCGCGGCGCCGGTCTGCTCGCGGCTGCTCTTGAGGCGGTGGCCTTCCTGCCGGTGTTCTACGGCCACTTCGCGCTCAACGACGCCGCCACGCTGCTCCCGCTCACGCTCTCGCTCTTCGGTAGCGCCGGCATCCTGCGACACGGACGCAGGCGCGACTATGCGCTCGCGGGCCTTGGCATGGGCTTTGCGTGTGCGAGTAAGTACACGGCGGGTATCGCGATCGTGCCGCTGGCGGCGGCGACAGCGACGCACTACCTCGACGCACCTCCCAACGCAGGCCGCCGTGTCCTCGTCGGCGTTGCCGTGGCGGGCGCCTGCGCGCTCGGCGCGTTCTTGCTCGCCAATCCTTACGCGTTGCTCGACTTCCAACGCTTTCACTCCGAACTCGTGCACCAGTCGAGTCTCTCCGAAGAAGCGCAAGGCAAGCTCGGCGCGCCCAAGCAAGGAGGGCTCCTCTACTACCTGTGGTCGTTCAGCTGGGGGTTGGGCTGGGTGCCGGCACTGGCCGCACTTGGCGGGATGGTGGCGATCTGGCGTCGCGACGCACGCGCCGGCTGGCTGCTCGTGCCCGCCCCCCTCCTGTTTCTCGCTTTCATGGGGCTTCAGGACCGTTATTTCGGGCGCTGGTTGTTGCCGATCTTTCCGATCGCTTGTCTGCTCGCGGCTTACTGCGTGCGTGAGCTCGTGGCGAGAGTCTCTCAAAAGAGGGCCGTCGCGGCTATAGCGACCGCGTCGATGGTGGTGCTGCTGCTTGGTCAAGGCGTCGTATACAGCGTCCACGACGACCTCGTGCTCGCGCGGTCTGACACGCG
Source organism: Solirubrobacteraceae bacterium (assembly GCA_050696555.1). GTDB lineage: Bacteria > Actinomycetota > Thermoleophilia > Solirubrobacterales > Solirubrobacteraceae > Palsa-744. The sequence continues at coordinate 2,874 of JBOGYB010000012.1, forward strand.
CAACCTCACTCGCGCGTGGATGGTGGGCCACGTGCCGCAAGGCGCACGCATAGTGCTCGAGCCGGTGGTGCTCGGCTCGTGGCTACGGGAATCCGGTCATGCCACGGGCGCCGCTCGTTGGGTGAAGTACCCGGCGCTCAAATCCGTGATTGCCCCTGACGGGGCGCTTGCGCCGCAGAGCAGCCGCACCGTGGCGCTCGAGGACTACGAGGCCACGCTTAGCCCGGCGCTGATCGGGTGGTACGAGCGGCTCGGCTACTGCTGGGTGGTGAGCGGCTCCACCGAGTCGGGCAGGGCACTCGCCAACCTCCGCGCCGCGCCACTCGCGGTCGCCTACTACCGTGCGCTCGCCTCCCAGGCAGAAGTCGTCTACCGCGTCTCTCCCTATAACCCTGGGTCGGATTCTCCGGCCTTCAACTTCGACTGGACGTTCGATTACTACCCGCTCGCCTACCGTCAACCCGGGCCGGAGATGACTGTTTACAGGCTGCGCAGCGGACGTTGCGCATGATGCTCCGGCGCCCCGAGCCCCTATCCTGATGGGGGTATGACGATCACAACCGACACCGACCGCACGCACCTTGGCCGGGCAATCGAGCTCGCCCGCAACGGGGAGGGACAGGTGAAGCCCAACCCACTGGTGGGAGCGGTGGTGGCGCGCGACGGCGAGGTGCTGGGCGAAGGGTGGCACGAGCACTACGGCGGCCCGCACGCGGAGGTCAACGCGATCGAGGCCTGTGGCGGTGCGGATCTGCGCGATTCCACGCTGTATGTGTCGCTTGAGCCCTGCTGTCACGAAGGCAAGACTCCGCCCTGCACCGAGGCGATCTTGCAGGCCGGCATCGGGCGTGTGGTAGTCGCTTCCGACGACCCCACCGAGAAGGCATCGGGAAGGGGTCTCGGGATACTGCGCGACGAGGGGATAGAAGTACTTGTCGCCGACGGCGAGCTGGCTGCCCATGCGCGTCTGCTCAATCAACCGTTTCGCAAGCACGCACGCGTCGGACGCCCGTGGGTGCTGTTCAAGTCGGCGATGACCCTCGACGGGAAGGTCGCCACCCGCGCTGGAGATTCGCAGTGGATCAGTGGCGAGGAAAGCCGTTTGCTCGCTCATACGTGGCGTGCGTCGGTGGACGCCGTTGTGGTCGGCATCGGGACGGCGCTGGCCGACGATCCCCAGTTGACCGCTCGCCCCGAAGGGGTTTTGGCGGACCTTCCATATCAGCCACGACGGGTCGTGTTCGACTCGCTCGCGCGACTGCCGATCGGCTCGCAGCTTGTGAGCGCTGTCGACCGCATCCCATTGACCGTGGTGGTGTCGCGTGCCGCATCGCGCTCCGACACCGATGCGCTCGAGGCGGCCGGCGTGCAAGTGCTGGTGGCCACCGGTGAGAACGAGCCGGCACGGGTCCGCTCGGCGCTCGACCAGCTTGGCTCAGACGGGATCGCCTCGGTGCTGCTGGAGGGCGGTCCGCACCTGGCCGGGGCGTTCCTCGACGCAGGCGAGATAGACGAGATCCGCCTCTTCCTCGCGCCGATCCTGCTGGGCGGGCGTACCGCGCGCGACCCACTCGAGGGTGAGGGGGTGGAGCGCATCTCCGAGGCGTTGCGGGCACTCACCTTCGACTGCGACCGCGTCGGTGAGGACCTCTTGATCTCCGCGCGTTTGCGCGAGTGGTAGACAAGCGATCGATGAGGCACCCGGCGTGTTCACCGGTCTGATCGCCGATCTCGGCAGCGTGCGCAGCGTCGAGCGCGACTCCGACGGCGCGACGCTCGAGATCTCCACCGGCCTGGCCGGGGAGCTCGGCGAGGGTGACTCGATCGCTGTCAATGGCGTGTGCCTCACAGCCACCGCGGTGGACGATGGGGGCTTCCGCGCCCAAGCGATAGAGGAGACTCTAAGGCGCTCCTCTCTTGGCGGCCTGGTCGCCGGCTCGCCCGTGAACCTGGAGCTTGCCCTGCGGGCCGACGGGCGGCTGGGTGGCCACATTGTGCAGGGGCATGTCGATGCCACCGCGAGGATCGCGGGGATGCGCGAGGAGGGCTTTGCGCGCGTGCTCGACTTGGAGGCCGACGATGCGCTTGGGCGCTACCTGGTAGAGAAGGGCTCGGTAGCGATCGATGGGGTGAGCCTCACGGTGAGCGAGACTCGCGCCGAGGGCTTCTCCGTGTCGCTGATCCCGGAGACGCTTCAACGCACTACCCTCGGAGGGGCAAAAACAGGGGATCGGGTCAACATAGAGGTGGACGTGCTCGCAAAGCACGTTGAGCGATTGATGGAGGCCCGGACATGAGCCAGTCGAAGACAACAACCCCGTTCGCCACCATCGAGGAGGCGATCGAGGAGATCCGGCAGGGCAAAATGGTGGTGGTATGCGACGACGAGGACCGTGAGAACGAGGGCGATCTCACGATGGCCGCCCAGTTCGCCACACCCGAGGCGATCAACTTCATGGCCAAGGAGGGAAGGGGGCTGATCTGCCTCTCGCTCACCTCCGAGCGCTGCGACGAGCTCGGGCTGAACCTGATGGCAGCGAAGAACGAGTCGTCGTTTGAAACGCCGTTCACCGTCTCGGTGGAGGCGCGCGAGGGGGTCACCACCGGCATTTCCGCACACGACCGTGCCCACACGATCCAGGTGGCGATCGACCCCGAGAGCGCCCCGCGCGACCTCGTGCAGCCCGGTCACGTCTTTCCCCTGAAGAGCCGCGCCGGTGGCGTGCTGGAGCGCGCCGGGCAGACCGAGGCGGCGGTAGATCTAGCTCGGCTGGCAGGGTTGAACCCGGCCGGGGTGATCTGCGAGGTGATGAACGACGACGGCACGATGGCGCGGGTCCCCGACCTTGTCGACTACTGTGCCCGCCACAAGCTGAAGATGATCACGGTGGCGGACCTGATCGCCTACCGTCGCCGCCACGACCGGCTCGTCGAACGCGTCGTCTCCACCGGCCTTCCGACCGCGTTCGGGGACTTCGAGGCGGTGGGCTACCGCTCGCTCGTGGACAGCAAGCACCATGTAGCGCTCGTCAAGGGAGAAGTCTCAGGTCAGGACGACGTGCTTGTGCGTGTCCACTCGGAGTGCCTCACCGGCGATGTGTTCCACTCGCTGCGGTGTGACTGCGGCGAGCAGCTCGCCTCCGCGCTGTCGATGATCGAGCGTGAGGGACAGGGCGTCCTGCTCTACCTCTCTCAGGAGGGGCGGGGGATCGGCCTGCTCAACAAGCTGCGCGCCTACCGTCTGCAGGAGGAGGGTCTCGATACGGTCGAAGCCAACGAGCGACTCGGCCTCCCCGCCGACCTACGCGACTACGGTATCGGTGCTCAGATCCTCGTCGACCTCGGGCTCTCTTCGATCCGCATCCTCACCAACAACCCGAAGAAGATCAAGGGTCTTGAGGGGTACGGATTGTCGGTTAGCGCTCAGATCCCTATCGAGCACGCCCCCAACGAACACAACGAGTCGTATCTGCGGACGAAGGCGCAGAGGATGGGCCACACTTTGCACCACCAGGGGCTCAACCTTGATGAGGAGTTGTTGCAAGCCGAGCGAAATCTGGACCGCGAAGGGAAGAGATGAAATACGCGATCGCGATCGGGCGCTTCTACGAGGAACTCGCCGAGCGTTTGGAGCGGGGCGCACGCGAGGCGTTCGCGGCCGGTGGGCACACCGACGTCGAGGTCTTCGACGTGCCGGGCGCTTTCGAGCTGCCCCTCGCCGCGAGCTACGCGGCAAAGTCAGGGCGTTTTGCCGGTGTGGCGTGCCTGGGTGCGGTGATCCGCGGCGAGACCAGCCACTACGACTACGTGTGCGCCGAGGCCGCGCGTGGCATTCAACGGGTGGCGCTCGACACGGGCGTGCCCTGTGCCTTCGGAGTGCTCACCTGCGAGAACATGGAGCAGGCGCTCGCGCGGGCCGGTGGGGGCAAGCGCGACCAGGGTCGTCACGCAGCCGAGGCGGTCATGAGGATGGCCGAGCTGCGCAAAGAGCTCTCCGGTGAGAAGGATGGCGAGGTGTATGGGCGCGCCACTTTCTGAGGACGCTCCATTTCTCGTCCAGGCGTGTAACTACGAGAGCGGCTAGACTGCCGAGCCTCATGGCCAAGGTATGTCACAGCTGCGGGAAGGGTCCCGCGTTCGGGAATAGCCGCAGTCACTCGATGGTCGCCACCAAGCGGCGCTTCGATCCGAATCTGCAGAAGGTGAAGATCCTCGTCGGCAAGGCACCGCGCCGCGTATATGTCTGCACTCGTTGTTTGAAGGCGGGCAAGGTCACCAAGGCCCTGTAGGGCCGTTTTCCTCAGCGACCGGGTAACGACCGGTCACGGTGGTGTATTAGGAGGGCGGTGAGCGGCATCTTCGGGCGCACGCGATGGAGGCGAAAAGGTGACTGACACGAACCTGATCCGGTTCAGAGCGGCGGTGGCTGGGGCGCTCGCCTACCTGGAATCCCGCAAGGAAGAGGTCAACGACCTCAACGTATTCCCGGTCGCCGATGGTGATACGGGCGACAACATGGTGCTCACGCTCACGGCGGTTCTCGAGGAGCTCGACCGTCTGCAAGGCAGCGACTCCTCCCGCACGATCGACGAGATCGGACGCGAGGAGATCGTGCAGTCAGTCGCGCGCGCAGCGCTACTCGGTGCGCGAGGCAACTCGGGTGTGATCCTCTCGCAACTGATCCGTGGCGCGGCGGAGGAGCTCGTGTCACGGCCCGGCCAGTTGATCGACGCGGCGCTGATCGGCGCCGCGCTGGCGAAAGCTGCCGACCGGGCCTACGCGTCGGTCAGAGAGCCGGCAGAGGGCACGATCTTGACGGTCGCCCGCGAGATGGCGCACGGCATCATGGGCGACATCGCGCACGGCCGCGACGCGGGCATCCTCGGACCCGGGACCGATCCGGCCGAACAGGACCTTGCCATCGCCGGCACCCTGGAGCGAGCAGTGGCGGTCGGCCAGGAGTCCGTCAAGCGCGGCCCCGAGTTGCTGGCGGCGTTGCGCGAGGCAGGGGTGGTGGATGCCGGCGGCTACGCCTTGACCGTGATCTTTGCCGGAGTGGTGGCTGCATTGCGGGGCGACGCCCCCCCCGAGCTCGATCACCATGCGCCCGCCAAGATCACCCACCCCGAGCACAGCTCGAGCACGTACCGCTTCTGCACCAACTTCGCCGTCACCGGCCGCGACCTGGTTCCGGCACGCTACGCCGAGGCGCTGGAGGCACTAGGCGACTCAGTGCTTGTGGTGGGAGACCCCACAACACTGAAGATCCACCTCCACACCGACGAGCCCGAGCGGGCCACCGCACTGTTTGACGGTGTCGGCGAGGTATCGCACCTCGACGTGGCGGACATGCGCGCGCAGGTGGCAGAGCGCGAGGAGCGTCTGCAGGGCGTAGGGGCAACGACAACCAATGGCGGGCCGCCTGGCGCTCGCGCCGGCACCTCCGCTTTCCCGCGTGTGCGCTGCGGCGCGCTTGCGGTGGTCAACGGGGGGGGACTCACGCGTATGTACCGCGAGCTCGGCGTGCACACGGTGGATGGTGGGCCCACGCTGAATCCCTCCACCTATGAGCTGCTTGCCGGTATCCACGAAGTGCCTGCCGAGGAGGTGGTGGTACTGCCGGGCAGCGCGAACGTGGTGATGGCCGCCGAGCGAGCCGCGGAGTTGTCGGACAAGAACGTGCGTGTCGTAGGAGCCACGAGCCAGCAGGCCGGCCTCGCTGTGGCGGTGGCATTGCAAAGCGACCGCGATGTCGCTTGGAACGCGCAAGCGATGGAGGAAGCGCTCGCGGCACTACGTATCGGTGCGGTTGCGCAAGCCGCTCGTCCGGACGCTCAGGGACGCTTCCAGGAGGGGGAGGCCGTGGGGTTCGTCGATGAGCAAGTGCTCGTCTGGGGGGAGCCTCGTGAGACGCTCGAGGCCGTCATACGTGAGCTGGCCGGCGAGGCGGAGCTGATCAGCGTGCTCGCCGGTGTGGATGCGCCGCTTGCCGTCGATCGCGTCGAGGAGTTGGCTGCCGGCGAGGTGGAGTTGGAGGTGCGCGAGGGAGGACAGTTCGCCTACTGGTGGCTGCTCGCGGCCGAGTAAGGCCACGCTCCTAGAGGGGGTAGGCGGCCGGTCCGGGAGTGACCGCTGTGGCGGTCATCATCCATGTTGGAGATGCCGCGCACCACAGCCACCACGATCGCACCCTCTGCGCATGTCGCCGCGCCAGATCCCGCAGGCGGGCAATTTGCTTTCGCCGCCTCCGAGCGGCTGGAGTGGGAGCAGATGTTGGCGGCACCGGTGCGCTGGCCGCGCCCATCGCGCCTGCGCGAGCCGCTGAAGGTGCCGCGAGGTAAGGCGGGGGAGGCGATGACGGCGCTCGGCTTGCACACGGTCGGAGACCTGTTGGAGCACCTCCCTCGCGACCGACGCGAGGCCCGCGCGGTGGCGCAGCTACAGCCGGGCGAGCAGGCGACCGTGGCGGTGCAGGTTCGCTCGATATCGAGCCGCCCGGTGCGCCGTAGGGGGATGCGGGGACTGGTGGAGGCGGCCGTGTTCGACTCCAGCGGGTCGATGCGGGCGACCTTCTTCAACCAGCCTTGGCTGGTAGACCGCTATCCGGCCGGGGCACGTATCGTGCTGCATGGGAAGGCCGACGGGGGCGGACGTTTCCGCGTGTCCCACCATGCTCCCGGCTCTGACCTAGGTGTCGAGGAGGAGCAAACGCGGTCGGTCGCCCACTACCCAGCCGCCGAGGGCATCAGCTCGACTCAGATCCTCACCCTCGTGCGCGAGGCACGATACGGGTTGTGCGAGGTTCCGGAGCCCCTTGCGGCCGGGATACGCGTCGCCGACGGACTGCCCGACCGCGCTGCGGCGCTCGCCGCCATCCACTTCGCGGATGGCGGCGAGAAAGCCCAGGGTGGGCTCCGCCGCCTCGCCTTCGACGAGCTTCTGTTGACACAGCTCGCGTTCCTTGTGCGTCGCGGTCGTCGTCGCGAGGACATCCGTGCGAGGCCGCTCCAAGACCGCCCTACGCTGAGCGGGCGCTGGCTCGAGCGGTCGCTACCGTTCCAGCCGACAGGCGACCAGCGAGCCGCGATCGCCACTGTCGGCGCCGATCTGGAACAGGACACCCCGATGCAGCGATTGTTGATGGGGGAGGTTGGTAGCGGCAAGACTGTGGTTGCGTTGTGGGCAATGTTGCGCGCGGTCGAGCACGGCGCGCAGGCGGCGCTGATGGCGCCCACCGAGACGCTCGCCGAGCAGCACTTCGCGACGCTTCAGCGCCTGCTCGGAGGAGAGCCTGTCGCGGTGGCACTGCTGACAGGGTCCACTCCCGCGAGCAGACGGGCGGACACCCTCGGCAAGCTTGCAAGCGGGGAGCTGTCGCTGGTGGTGGGCACACATGCCCTCATCGAGCCGGATGTGCGTTTCCGCGAGCTTGCCGTGGCTGTGGTCGACGAGCAGCACCGTTTCGGTGTGCGTCAGCGCTCGGCGCTTGAGAATCACGATCCCACCCGTCCTCCTCACACGCTTCACATGACCGCCACGCCCATACCTCGCACGCTCGCCCTGGCACGCCACGGCGACCTCGACCGCAGTGTGCTGCGCGAGCTACCCAAAGGTCGTCAGGCGATTGACACGCGCATCGTCGCCGGCGAGGAGGGCCGTGCGGAGGCCTACCGGTTGTTGTGCGAGCAGCTCGACGCGGGGCGCCAGGCGTACGTCGTGTGCCCACTCGTGGAGGAGGGGACAGACAGCGTCGCTCAAAGCTCCTCCGCAAACGAGGCCCGGGCGGCGACAAGCGAGTTCGAGCGGTTGCGCTCCCACGAGCTCGCCGGACGGCGTCTAGCGCTGCTGCATGGGCAGATGCGTCCGCGCGAGAAGCAACAGGCGATGGAGCGGTTCGCGAGCGGCCAGGCAGAGGTGCTGGTGGCGACCACCGTCATCGAGGTGGGGGTGGATGTGCCGAACGCCACCGTCATGCTGGTGGAGAACGCAGAGCGCTTTGGCATCTCGCAGCTGCACCAACTGCGTGGACGCGTGGGGCGAGGAGAGCACGCCTCGACCTGCCTGCTCGCCGGTCCACCCACCTCGGCCCGCCTGCGAGCGCTGGTGGAGCACTCCGACGGTTTCCGTCTCGCCGAGATAGACCTGCGTTTGCGCAAGGAGGGAGAGCTCATCGGCACCCGCCAATCGGGACTCGGGCAGTTCAAGTTCGCGACGCTCCCCGACGACGCAGACCTACTGGAGAGAGCGCGTGCGCGGGCGAAGGCGATCCTGCGCGAAGACCCCAACTTGAGCGGGCCGCTGCACGGCCTGCTGGGCCAAGCGCTGGAGGATGCCTTCGGGGCGCAGGCGCTGTTGCCGATCCCCGCATGAGTCCCCGGAGCCGGCTGTGCGGGTGATCTCGGGGCGCTTCCGGGGCCGGCGGTTGACGGCGCCGCGGGGAGAGAAGACGACGCGGCCGACTTCTGACCGAGTGCGCGAGGCTTGCTTCTCGATGCTTGGAGGTCTCGAGGGAGTGATCGCGCTGGACCTGTTCGCGGGAACGGGTGCGCTTGGCATCGAGGCGCTTTCCAGGGGCGCGGAGCGTGCCCTGTTCGTCGAGCGCGACACCGCCGCGTTGCGGGCATTGCGAGCGAATCTCGACGCTCTCGGGCTCTCAGGTCCGCAGGTCGAGGTGCGGGCCGGGGACGCGCTCGCGGCGTTGCGCAC
>JBOGYB010000013.1:0-11556 GCA_050696555.1 Solirubrobacteraceae bacterium
CCACCACATCGGAGAAGCCACTCCATGCGAGCATTCGCGGGGGCGCGACCGGGTAGCGCCAGAACACGAGCAGTCCTAGGACATTGATGGCGACGAGCGCGTTGCGTAGCGGACGGTAGATATCGGCGCGCTTCCACCACAGCCACCCGAGCAGACCGAAGGTCACAACGAAGTGGGCGTTGTCGTAGTAGTAGGAGACGATCGTCCCGAGCGTGTCGTGGGCGGCCAGCCAGCGATTTAGAGAAAGTTCGGGGTCGATGTGAAGCGACCGCTCGAAGCTCAGGATCGCCCGCCCGTGGCCGAGCGCGAGCGCTTCGCGCCTGGGCGCCAGGTTGTTGACGGCGTCGTACAACCACGCAAGCCAAGCGACGACAAGCAGCTCACCCCACCAACGCGCTCGGGTGGCTTTCCCCTCGAGGGCACCGCCGGCACGCTCATCCACAGCGGTCTCACCCGCGGACAGCCCGTCAGTCCGGGGCGTGTCGGCAGGTGACATGGAGGTGGGCGAAGCCGACCGCGAGGATGTGGTCGCAATAGGCAAGCACGCGATGTTATCCACTGGTGAACTCAGCTAAAGGGACGCAAACGCCCTTTCAGGGCGCGACTGCGTCCAGGCCCAGCTTGGCGAGTGCGTCGAGCACCCGTGGGAGGGCGAGCGCGGTGCGCTCCCACGAGCCGGACGCGCTGTAGTCGTCAGCGTCGTGGAGCAACAGCACCGACCCCTCCCCGATGCCGTCGGTAACACGCATGGCGATCGACTCTGGGGTGGCGTTCGGCTCCCAGTCGCGCCCCCAATGGGTCCACAAAAGTGTCCGTTGCCCCGCATGTCGCGCCCGACGCAGCGCAGTGGCGTTGAGAATTCCGTAGGGGGGCCGGTAGAGCGTGGGGTACACGCCCGTGGCCTCCTCAATAGCTGCTTGCGCCTGCGCGAGATCTTCCCTCACCTGCCACGGCGCAAGGCGCAGCAGGTTGCGATGACGATGACAGTGAAGGCCGATTCGGTGACCTGCTGCCACGAGCTCGCGTGGAATCGATGGGTTGCGCAAGACCTGCTCGCCCACCAGGAAGAAGGTGGCCTTGACATCGTGCTTTGCGAGTACGTCGAGCACCGCCGGCGTCCCACGGGCGTGGGGACCGTCGTCGAAGGTGATCGCACAGCCCCTTCCGGTGGAGGTTCGATCTTCCACGCCAAGCGACCTGCGCAGCGTCTGCGAGTAAAAGGAGAGCGCCGGCAGCACATAGCCCGCCATCGTCACACGGGCGAGCGCGCCTGCGAGCGGGCCGCCCGGGCTGCGATGATCGGTTGGGTAAATGGAGCTCATCCTCGGAATCGCGGCGGCAATCGCCGCCTCGACGTTCTACAGCCTAGGGGTAGCGCTGCAGGCGATGGACGCCAAGCGGACGCCTCACTCCGAGCATCTGCATCCGGCGCTGGCCCTCAACCTCGTGCAACGACGACGCTGGCTCACCGGCACCGGCCTGTCGCTGCTCGGCTGGCCGCTACAGGTGGTGGCACTGCTACTCGCCCCGCTGGTGGTGGTACAGCCGACGCTTGCGATGGGATTGCTCGTGCTTTTGTATTTCGCCAGGCGCATGCTTCACGAGCACGCGGGCAGACGCGAGCACCTGGCAACGGGAGCGATCGTGCTTGGGGTTGTGGGGATCGCGTTGTGCGCACCGGAGCGCAGCACCACCCACACAAGCAACATCACCGTGACGCTCGTGCTCATCGGGCTCGGCTTGCTCACACTGCTCCCCTATGCAGTCAACCGTGTGCGCCGTCCGGCAGCGTCGCTGACCATGATCGGCGCGGGACTGGGGTTCGCCTGGAGCGGGGTCGCCACCAAGCTCGCCTCCGACGACCTGGCTCGCGGCGCGCTCGTGCTCGCGGCGGCCTGGTCCATCTCCACCGCTGGAGCGTCTGCTGTGGGAGCGCTCAGCGAGATGAGCGCATTGCAGATGCGCCCGGCGATCCTCGTAGCGCCGGTGGTGTTCGTGACTCAGACGGTGGTGCCGGTGGTGCTCGCGCCGTTGTTGCTCGGCGAAAGCTTCAGCTCGACCCCGCTCGGGGGTGTGCCGCTCACGATCTCGCTACTGGTGCTCGTCGTGGGCGCGGCCGCGCTTGCGCGCTCACCGCTGTTGCTCGCTTTGATGGAAGGTGAGGTGGTGAGCGACCCCAACGGCTCGGAGGAGAGACCGCCTGCCCGCAGCCAGGAGACGATGCGCTCTACGCCGCGCAACGAGGACGAGGACCCGTCAACCGACACGACCAGCACGTCTCCCGCCCGCATCGGACGCTGAGGGAGCAGGCCGGTGGCGTTGATGCGCAGAGCTCCAGCTACGGGGATCGCGCCCGTGCTGCGAGCGAGCACCAGCTGACCGACGGTAAGGCCATTCGGTGGTTGCAGGAAGTAGAAGCGATGGTGGAGACCCAACGCGCGTGCCTGCGAGCGCAGCGTGCCGCGCGTGCGCACCCAGCGGAAGAACGAGCCGGAGCGTGGCATCTCGGGCACCAGCTCGTCGCCCAGCCCGCGCAACCCGGCGATCGTGAGCGACGCGTCGGCGCCATTGTCGGCAAATGAGGCATGGATCCCCGAGCCGGCCAGACCACGCGCGACCAACATCACCTTGCCGGCCGGGGCACGCACCACCAAGCCGACCTCGCGCTTGGTGGTCTCCACGCGCTTGAGCGGGTGCACTCCGAGGAACAGCCCCGCGAACGCGGTGACCTCGTCGGTGGACATCAACCAAGTGCTTAGCGCGAGCAAAAGCGCCAGCTGGGTGACGAACGCCACCATCCGCAGCCGCCATAGGGGAATCGGGTTGACTCTGCGTGGGGCATCGAGCACGAGATCGACTGCGGCCGGGTCGAGTCGGGGCTCTGCTTGCGACTCCGCGAGATGCATGTGGGGTGGGTCGGCCAGCTCGGGGGCTGAGAGCGTGTTCTTGCCAGCGACGGCGACCAGTCCCTCGCGTGGATGGGGGGCGCGCCCGCTCAGGTCGTGATGTTCGGCAAAGCTCGCCTGTACATGCTTGCGCAGCTCGCGTGTGTCGTTTGCAAGCCGTAGCAGACCGAGGTCGGCCATCGCGCGCGTGTTCAAACGGGCGTGACCGACAGGGAGACCATAGGAGACGACCGGGGTGCCGGTGGCCTTCGCCTCGAGGCAGGTGACCCCACCGGTGGAGTGCACCAGCGTGTCTGCCGCGGCGAGGATCTCGGGCATACGGTCGGTGAAGCCATACACCCGTACGCGCGACTCGTCGGAGAAGTCCTCTGAGAGACGCTTGTGGAGCTGCTCGTTGCGCCCCGCCAAACACACGATCGCGCTCACGTCGGGGATGCTCGCGATCTCGCGCACGGCGCCCTGCACATCGCCCACGCCCCAACCGCCGCCCGAGACGACCACGAGGCGACCGTCAACGGGTAGATCGAGCGCGCGCCGGGAGTCTGCCTGAGAGCGCTCGTCGAGGAACTCGGAGGAGATGAGGGGACGCACGAGATGAGCGCTCCCCTCCCCCGCGATGCGCTCGACCGAATCGAGCGACTCGCCGTACATCACCAGATGCGTGTCGATGCCGGGTTGTGCCCAGAAGAAAAGGCCTGTGAGGTCGGTGATGGTGGCAACCGTCGGGCAATGAACTCGCCGCGTGCGACGCAGACGGGCGAGCACCACCGTGACGGCGGGGTAGGTGGAGACCACGACGTCGGGGTCGTACTCGGCGATTCGTCGCGCCAGCGGCCGCGAGCCGAACAGGCACAGCAGCTTGCGTGCGATTACACGAATCGGGGGGACGCTCTCGAGCAGCCAGTAGACGACCGTGTAGGTCCAGGGGAAGAAGCGCAGCTGCACGCGGTACCCGTCCTCGACTACCGGCTGCAGTAGAGGCCCCATCGCAGCCAGCCCGTCGATGACCGTGACCTCGGCCCGCTCGGGGGAGCTCTCGATCTGACGAGCCAGTGCGCGCGCGGCCGCGGCGTGGCCCTCGCCGACGTCGGCGGAGAGGATCAGCACGCGCTTGGGCCCGGGGCGCCGGCGCTGTGTGGGTGTGCGATGGCGGCGTGGCATACAGTTCAAGCCTTGCCCGCCCGACGGACGAGTCGGCTCGGTCGTCGCGCAAAGGTGACGGATGCACTTCGAGCACGGCGACACTGAAAGCCTAGCGACCGCGGTGGCGCCTCGCACGTCGCCGCAACGCCGCGCGCGCACTCACCCATATTCGCGCACGCTCGGCGTATTGGGCCTCGTTGGTGTGCCTGTGTGCGTGCTCATACTGGTGGCGTACGCTGCGGGAAGCCCATCTCAGTACGTGCCGGCACGCAGCGGCGGTTGGCCGGGATGGCTCTCAGGCCCGCTGCACGGACTCGGGCTGACGCTCGACTCGACGAGCTTCCAAGCGTTGACGCTTGCGATGTGCGCTGCCTACGTGCTCGTGCTGCTCTCGACGCAAGCGCTCTCCGGCAGGGCGATCGCGGTGTCGATAGTGGCAACGAACCTCTTTCTACTGCTGGGACCACCGCTGATCTCCCAGGACGTGTTCGGGTACCTGGAGTTCGCGCGAGCCGGTGTTCTACACGGCATGGACCCCTACACCCATGTGGCGGCGGAAGCGCCCACCGACGCGGTGTTTCCCTTCATTGGTTGGCCGTTTCAGCACTCCCCCTACGGCCCCATCTTCACGCTCGGCTCCTACCCACTCGCGTGGCTTGGTTTGGCGGGTGGGTTGTGGGCGCTGAAGGCGATCGCGGTCGCGGCAAGCCTCGGAGCGGTGGCTCTGACCGCGAGCGCAGCTCGGCGCATGGGCCGCTCGGCGAAGGCGGCAGCGGTGTTCGTGGGCCTCAACCCGGTGCTACTCGAGCTTGCCACCGGCGGCGCCCACAACGACACACTCGTTCTGCTCGCACTCGCAGGCGCCCTTGCATTGGCGGCGGAGGCGGGGGTGGATGGGGGGTTGGGTGGGGTTCCCAATCTCCGCGCAAGCGCCGCGATGCTCGTGGCGGGCGTGGGCGTGAAGGCCTCGGCGGGGCTGGTGATCCCGTTCGTGGTACTTGCTCCCTCGGGGTGGCGGGAGCGGGGAAGGGTGGCGGCAAGCGCGATGGGCACCCTGGCTTTGCTCGCGATCGTCGCGGTGGCCGGGTTCGGCGCGCATGCCTTCGGCTTCTTGAACGCACTCAACGAGCAACAGCAGCTCGTGGCGACTCACAGCATCCCGGCAGAGACCGCGCGGCTTGTCGGCCTAAGCGGAGTGCCCGCCTGGTGGCGCCACCTCTACCTTGCGGGGTTCCTGGTGGTGCTCGCGTACACGCTCTGGCGCACCGCACGCGGCGCCGACTGGCGCACGATGGCGGGGTGGGCAACGCTCGCGCTTTTGCTATCGACCGCCTGGCTGTTGCCTTGGTATGCGATATGGGCGCTCCCTCTGGCCGCCCTCGCCGACAGCCGCCGTCTGCGTGCCGCGACGCTCCTATTCTGCGCCTACGCGATTCTCATCCACCTCGCGCTCGCCGATCCCCTGTTGAGCCCTGCCAAGCACATCCCCCACCACGCTATCGCCGCCCGGCATTGAGCCTCTGGCGATAACAGCGTCGTATTCGCCGGTTTCCAGGTGCAACGCAACGCTGCGCTCAACCTCCGCGGCTGAGGCATCAGGGCGCAGGCGGCTGATGCGCAGGGAGTCGAGACGGCGGAACTTGAGGATCTCGAGCACGTATACGAGGTAGACGCTGGCGGCGGCGGCGAGCAGCGCGAGTCCCACCATCACAAGCAACCAGCCCGTGTTGATGTGACCTTTGTGGTCAGAGTAGGGCACGAAGCGCAGCGCCAGCACGAGCCCGGCGAGCATCAGGGTCCACGCATACAGGTAAGCGATCGTGCGCCTCGTGGAGAAGCCGATGCGGGCCATCCGGTGATGGAAGTGCTCGTTGTCGGCGGCATAGATCGGGCGCTTGTACTTCAAGCGCTTGAGCACAACGAAGGTGGTATCGAGGAAGGGCACCATCAACAGGATGAGTGGCAGCACGAAGGACACCACCACAGGTGTCTTCACCGCCGCCTCCACCGACACCACTCCCATCAAGAGCCCGAGCAGGTTCGAGCCGCAGTCGCCCATGAAGGATGAAGCGGGGGGAAAATTGTGGACAAGAAAACCAAGCGCTGCCCCGGCAGTGAGCGCAGCAAGCACGCCCGGGGCGGCACGGTCGAGGTCGAAGGCGATGATGGCGAGCGTGCCGGCGATGATCACGCACACCCCTGCTGCCAAACCGTCAACCCCGTCGGAGAGATTGACCACGTTCATCATCACCACGAGCCCCACCACGGTGAGTGCCGGCCCAGCGTTGGTGGCGCCTGCTTTGGGGAAGGCGAGCGAACCGACGAACGGGAGCGTGATCGACTTCACCGCCACGCCATAGTGCACGACGATCACAGCAGCGGCGACCTGGCCTGCGAGCTTGGCGAGCGGGTGCAGGTCGAAGCGATCGTCGAGTGCCCCCACGAGCGTGATCAGGGTGGCGGCGATGAGCACCCCGTGCCACAACTGCGCGTCCTTACCGTAACCGGCGGGAAGGAACGCAAGCATTGCGACGAGCACCCCGGCGAAGATGGCAAGGCCACCGAGCAGCGGGGTGGCGCGATCGGAGAGCCCACGCTCGCGCGGCTCGTCCACGGCCCCCACGGCCTTGGCCAGCCGCATCGTGAACGGCGTGAGCACCGCGGCCACCGCCGCGGCTGTGAGGAACGCGAGGAATGCGTCGAGCTCGTTGAGGTGGGCCATCGACCTACGAAAGCATCGCAGGCGGGGGCGTCGTCAGTCGTTTATGCGGCAGCCGGAGCCCCGAGATGCTCGTAGAGCGGATAGCGCTCGACGATCGCCCGCACGCGCTCTGAGAGTTCGTTCTTGCGCGCCTCGAACTCGGGGGTGAGGGCCGTGGCCACGATCTTCCCTACCTCCGAGAAGTCCTCGACGCCGACGCCCCGGGTGGCGAGCGCCGGCGTGCCGATGCGCAGCCCTGAGGCCTCCATCGGAGGGCGCGGGTCGAACGGGACGGCGTTGCGGTTGACTGTCACCCCGATCTCGTGGAGGCGGTCCTCGGCCTGGCGACCGCTCAGCTCTGGCTCGCAAGCGCGCAGATCCACGAGCGCGAGGTGCACATCTGTTCCTCCGGTAAGCACGTTGACGCCGTGGCCGGCCTTCATCAGCTCCGCGGACAGCGCCTTGGCGCCCTCGATCGTGCGGCGCTGGCGCTCAGCGAAGAGATCGCTCGCGGCGATGCGAAGCGCCACCGCCTTGGCGGCGATGACGTGCTCGAGCGGACCACCCTGCTGGCCGGGGAAGACCGCGGAGTCGATCTTCTTGGCGTGTTCCTCCTTGCAGAGGGTGATCCCCGCACGCGGGCCTCCCAGCGTCTTGTGGGTCGTGGTGGTGACCACATCGGCGCCGAAGGCAAGCGGGTTCGGGTGAAGGCCGGCGGCGACAAGCCCGGCGAAGTGGGCCATGTCCACCATCAAGAGCGCCCCCACTTCGTCGGCGATCTCGCGAAAGCGGGCGAAGTCGAGCTGGCGGGGGTAGGCCGACCAGCCGGCAAGCAGCAGCTTCGGGCGACGCTCGCGGGCGACGCGGGCAACCTCGTCCATGTCGATGACGCTCGTCTCGCGGTCGACCTCGTAGGCCGCGATGTCATACAGACGACCTGAGACGTTGATTTTCATACCGTGGGAGAGATGTCCGCCATGAGCGAGCGAGAGTCCCATGATCGTGTCGCCGGGATCGAGCAGGGCGTGGTAGACGGCGGTGTTGGCCTGCGCTCCAGAATGGGGTTGCACGTTGGCGTGATCGGCCCCGAACAGCTCCTTGGCGCGATCGATGGCGAGCTGCTCTGAGACGTCCACCCACTCACAACCGCCGTAGTAGCGCCGTCCGGGATAGCCCTCGGCGTACTTGTTGGTGAGCACCGACCCCTGGCATTCGAGCACGGCCTGAGGGACGAAGTTCTCCGAGGCGATCATCTCGAGTGTGCCCTGCTGGCGCTCGAGCTCGCCCCGCAGCGCAGCGGCGACCTCCGGGTCGACCTCGGCGAGCGGGCGGTTGAAGTAGTCGGGGCTTAGGTCGGACATCGGCGCGCTCCTAGGTGGCGTGAGTGTCTGAGTGCCCAGGCGCGCGGCGTTCGTCCTCAGCCGCTTCCCGGTGGTCGCTTCCACCTCTTGCGCCAGTCGCGGCTGCGCCCGTATGAGGCTAGCAGGAGCGCAGGCGCCGAGTTTCATCCCCGCCCGTCCGTAGCGTGTCGTCGATGCCAGATGACCCTCGCGAGACGACCGATCCCGATGGGCGCCGAGTGATGTTCGACGAACGCACCGAACGCCACCTCGGGCTACGCCGTCCACAGATGCTCACTCACATGACGGCGATCCTCGACACGGTGGCGCGACCTGACATCAGAGAAGATGATTCGGCTCCCGATCGGGAGCGCTTTTTTCGCCGCGATCTCGATCCGTCACGCTTCCTACGAGTGGTCGTAGACTTCAACGAGTCTCCGGGTTTCGTGGTAACCGCGTTTATCCAAGATCACGAGCCTGAGGGCAAACCATGAGCATCACGATCGCCGGCACCGCATTTGACCAACATGAGTACGACAAGCGTGGTGACGTGCTCTATCTGAGTGTGGGATCACCGCGGACGTCGTGCAAGACGATCGCGACGCCCGAGGGGCACGCTGTGGACTACGACGAGTCCGGGGCAGTGATTGGGATGGTGCTGGTCAATGTCAAGTTCCTACTCGACCGCGATGGAGCCCTCACCGTCACCCTTCCGCCAGATCGCGTGCTTGCCGCAAAAATCGAGCCTGTACTAATCGCCGCCTGAGTCATCAAAGAGCCACTCCAGCTCGTGGTGCGCAAGCGGCCCTTCGCGCACTATCCGCCAGTCGCCGCTCCGCTCATATTCGGAGAGGTCGATAACTGTGGATGCCAGGCCGGGAAGCTCACCGCCGTCGAGTACCAGGTCGGCGCCTTCGCACAGCTCTATGGGTACATCCGCAAGGCATCGCGGCGGTGCCTGGCCCGAGAGGTTCGCGCTTGATTGGAGCACCGGTACACCCACCGAAGTCAGCCACGAGAGCGGTCCCTCGAGCTTTGGCACACGCAGGCCGAGGGGAGCCGTCTTCTCCCGCTCCGCGTTCAACCCCTCCGGGTCGCAGGCGAGCGGAAAGCGGCGTCGAGAGTTGGAGAGCAAAAGGGTGACCGGCCCAGGCAGCAGTGCCGTGAGCGCGGCGTACGTTCTCGGACCAAACTCTGTGAGGAGATCGAGCGCCGCATCGAGCGCGAAGAACATGACCGCCGACGGCTTCCTGGGCGGTCGCCGCTTGAGCTCATAGATCTTCTGCATGGCTGCCGCGCTGTCCGGGTCGCAGACAAGGCCGTAGACGGTGTCGGTGGGGATCACCGCAACACCTCCGGTCATGAGGCACTCCTCCAACCGCTCGGCGTCCCGGGGAGTGACGGTCACGGCCGCTCTCCGACAACGACGCGCTCGATACCGGCGAGATCCCGCTCCGCACGAACGAGGGAGAAGCCCGCGGCCCGCATCAGGCTGGCAACCTCCGCGGACTGGCCCGCGCCGACCTCCAGCGCGAGCATTCGCACTCTAAGCCGGGCGGCAACCTGATCTACGAGCGGGTGGATCGCGTCGAGCCCATCGGATCCGGCGCACAGCGCGGAGAGCGGCTCGTGGCGAAGGATCTCCGGTGCAAGCGATCCGTGGTCATCGTCGGAGATATAAGGGGGGTTCGAGACGACGGCGTCAAACTCGTCGGGAAGTCCCGCCAAGAGGTCAGCTGGGAGCCAGGCCACGTCGATCCCCAGCCGCTCTGCGTTGCTCCGTGCAACCTCCAACGCCTCGTCGTTTAGATCGCTTCCGGTGACGCGCAGGTCGGGGCGCTCGTCCTTGAGCGCAAGCGCGACGGCGCCGCTGCCCGTGCCGGCGTCGAGCACACACGATCCCTGCGGCAACGCAAGGGCCACCTCCACAAGCAGCTCCGTCTCCGGACGGGGAATGAGCACGCGCGGATCGACCGCAAGTTCCAAGCGGCGGAAGTAGCGACGACCAAGGATGTAGGCGACTGGCTCCCGCAGCACGGAGCGACGGCGCACATAGTCCTGGAAGACACGCACGGCCGGACCGGCGACGCTCAGATCGTCGATGAAAAGCCGCTCACGGGAGACACCAAGCGCATCGGCAAGCAGCAGTTCGGCATCGAGCCTGGGGGTTTCACAGCCGGCAGCAGCGATCGCGGTGACAGCTCCGTCGAGTGCATCGCGGACCGGGGTGCCGCCTGCCAACGATCCAAGCGAAGAGGGCATCTTGCCAGCGACGGCTGCGTCAGACGGCCGTTTGCGCCTCGAGGCGTCGGCGCTTCTCGTCGGCCTGGAGCGCTGATGTGATCTCCTCCAGGGCCCCTTCGAGGATCTGGTCGAGGTTGTGTACGGTGAGCTTGATGCGATGGTCGGTGACGCGACGCTCGCCGTAGTTGTAGGTGCGGATCTTCTCCGCCCGATCGCCTGTGCCCACCTGCGAGCGCCGGTCGGCCGCAAGCTCCGACTGCTGCTCTGCCAGCGCGCGCTCATAGAGGCGAGCGCGCAGCACCCGCAACGCCTTCTCGCGATTTTGAAGCTGCGACTTCTCATCCTGCATCGACACAACGATGCCCGACGGCTTGTGGGTTATCCGCACCGCGGAGTCGGTCGTGTTGACAGACTGCCCGCCCGGGCCGGAGGAGCGGTAGACGTCGATCTGCAGGTCCCCCTGGTTGATCTCCACGTCCACGTCCTCGGCTTCGGGCAGCACCGCGACAGTGGCGGTGGAGGTATGGATGCGCCCCTGCGACTCGGTTTGGGGAACGCGCTGCACGCGGTGCGTACCCCCCTCGAACTTGAAGATGGAGTAGGCGCCGGGTGAGTGGGATCCTTTAATCCCGAACGTGTACTTGCCCTCCCCCACCTCCAACGGCTCGGGTTTCAGACCGGCGCGCTCGGCGTAGCGCGTGAGCATCTTGTAAACGTCGCCCGCCCATAGGCCTGCCTCATCGCCGCCAGCGCCGCCCTGGATTTCGACGATCACATTCTTCTCGTCGTTGGGGTCGCGCTCGACCATGGAGAAACGAATCTCCTCCTCGAGCCCCTCGATCCGCTCGCGCGCACCGTCGAGCATTTCGCGCAGCTCGATGTCTTCGCCGCCCTCGGCTATTAGCTCTTGCGCCCCCGCCGCGTCGTCGCTTGCCAGGCGCCACTCCTTCGCGAGCTTGGCGGCGGGTTCGAGCTGGCGATAGGCGCGACCGACCTCTGCGTAGCGTTCGCGGTCGCCGATCACTTCGGGGTCGGTCATCTGCTCGCCGAGCTCGGCGAAGCGCGTTTCGATCTGCTCGATCAGCTCCTCGATCACATAGACAGTCTATGGGTGCGGCGGTTGCCGCCTGAGCCTCTTGGCCGCCGATCGCGCCTTCGGGCATCCCGTTACGGTGATCGTCCTGTTCTGACGTATAACAGCGCCGTTCTGGGCGGTTAGGGC
>JBOGYB010000014.1:0-11530 GCA_050696555.1 Solirubrobacteraceae bacterium
GCCCTGAAGAGGTCGGGATCGTGCATTATCGCTGTGAGCAGCGCTCCCGGCAGGGCTTGCGAGGGTTCGGTTAGCTGTGGGGGCTCCAGCCCATCGCGCAACGCCTCGATTTCGCTCAGGCGGTTGCGATCCTCCGCGACCGCCTCCCGGTACCAGGGAGTCAACCGTGCCTCGGTGGCGGCATCCCACGCCTGCGCGAACTCGAGTGGATCCTGCAAATGCGAGCCGACCACCTCGCGCAGGCACTTCGCGTGCAGCAGTCCCAGCGACATCCCGCGACCCAGTGAGGGGTTTGTGCACGCGCTGGCATCGCCGAGCAGCGCAATGCCGGTGAGCAGGACTTGCCCGTCGCGAAGCGGACGGCGGTAGCGATCGATCACCCCTCCCATCGCCATCATGTCGCTGATCGGTTCGCCGTCAAGCCAATGCGCGTGTGCCGGGCACGCCTTCACGACGGCGCTCCACGCATCTGGATCGCGTATCCGCTTCAGCGCTTGGTCCCTGCTTGAGATATAGACCGTCACCGACCACGTGCCGTTGTCTGATGGGAGAGTCAGGATCGAGAACGTCCCCAATGGCGCGAGTAGCGGGCCGAAGGGTTGCGGCGTTGTGCCGTCCTGCGAGCGGAAGTACCGGCCGTAGTAGATGAACCCCGAATCCTCGGACTCTTCGTGCAGCGGCCCGATGTTCGCGTCGCTGCACCAGCGCGGCAGTTGCGAGCCCCGGCCCATCGCGTCCACCACCAGGTCAGCCTGCAGCGCCTCACCTGAGTCAAGGCGTACGCCTGTCACGTGCGGCGTCCCGTTGCCGAGCTGGATAGTCGGCTCCTTCACGGTCACACCTCGACGTACCCGTAGGCTGGGCTCATCCTCCGCGGCCCGTCCCAGCACCTGCTCAAAGACCGGACGGCGAGCGGTGAAGGTCACGAACCGCTCGTCGCCGGCTCGCGGGGTGCGATCGGCCACGGTGGGGGGCATCAGCCCGAGCAGGTCCATGCGCATCGCGCCCGCCGAGACGAGCCCGTCGAAGACGTCGGGGAGCTCCTGTTCCAGCACGATTCGACCGCCGGGCTGCAGGAAATGGGCCATGCGGAACTGAGTCACGCCGTCGCGTGACCACCCCTCCCACGCCTCGTCGATAGACCCGGGCACAGGCGCCGCGTCGCGCTCGATCACGGTGACCTCGTGCCCGTCGCGCGCCAGCATCAGCGCGGAGGCCAACCCGCACACCCCACCGCCCAGCATCACGATCCGGGCCATCCGCCGCTCAGCCCCTCACCGCGGCGCCGAACTCACGGTCGCTTCTGCACGGCTCAAGACGGTAAAAGCTCATGCTGGCAAGAAATCTACTAGCAGTCGGTTCACCGCATCCGGCGCCTCGAGTTGCATCCAGTGACCTGGACCATCCAGACGCTCATAGCGCCATGGACCGGCGACGTGAGCGGCCGACCTGGTCATCTGACCCTCGGTGAGCGCGAAGTCGCCTGAACTCCACACGCCCATCGTCGGCGCCTGTATTGGCGGGGGTTGCAGGCCGGAGAGCAGAAAGCGCTCCGGGGGAATGTTCGCCCGGTAGTAGTTGAGGCCAGCAGTCAATGAGCCGTTTGCCTCCAGTTCGGCGATCCTCGTATCCGTCTCGGGGTGGCGGCCCCAAGCACGGAAGTTGGCCCAGTCGTTGTCCGACAGCCACTGCTCAGCGATCCCCGCGAACTGGAACAGGAGCATGTACCACGACTTCTCATGCTGCTCGAACCCGTCCGCGAAGAACGTCGCAGGATGCCCGACCGACATGGCGACGAGATGGTCGACACGATCCGCTGCCATCAGCGCAGTCGCCCACGCTACGCCGGCCCCCCAATCGTGGCCCACCACATGGGCCCGATCGGCGCCCGCCGCGCCCATCACAGCCAGCACATCACCGACAAGGAGGTCCATCGTGTAGGCGTCTACCTCCCCCGGCTTGTCCGAGCGGCCGTAGCCACGCAGATCGGGGACGATGACCTTGAACCCCGCCTCCACCAGCGCCGGGACCTGATGGCGCCACAGCCGCCCCGAGTCAGGGAACCCGTGCAGCAACACCACCGGGCGGCCCTCGCCCGTCACCTCATACTCAATACCCACACCACCAACGTCAACGCGCACGGTGACACACCTTACAGCTCGGCACCGCCTCGATCGCGGCGGCAACCGGCAGATCAACGACCTGTCGCGCCGCGAGCTTCGCCTCGCGCTCGCTTGGGCCGAGATGCACTCCGCAGAACTTGAGGAGAACTGGCGGAGGGCGCGTGAAGGTGCAACACTGAACGAGATCGAGCCACTGCGATGATCGGACTTACCCCAGACATAACCGATGCGAGCGTCCCGCAACACGGCGTGTTGCGACTCACGTTCGCCGACGGTGTGACCGGAGAGGTCGACGTTCTCGACCGTATGCGTGGCCCGGTATTCGAGCGCGCGGTGACCCCCCAAGGGTTCGCGGAGGTTACCGTCGATGCCGAGACCGGGACTGTTTGTTGGCCTGGTGGCGCAGACCTCGCCCCGGACACGCTCTACGAGCGCGTGCGGACGGGCGTTTGGCCCGGCAAGAGCTAAGCCGCTTAGAGCCTCACCAGCCCCATACAAAGTCGCAACGACCGAATAGCTGTGCGCGAAGCGCTCACGGACCGCTTCTGCTCGGCGTCCGGAAGCGACACAATAGCCGAGGGTTTGCCTGCGGTTGCCCGTTTTGATGCGCTCGCGCGCCAGGCGCTCCGGTGGATGACTGTAGAGGCGTTACACGACCTCCGCCGTCTTCATGGTCGAGTTGGTGAGCGACGTCCTGGAATGGGAGTTTCGAGGTCATTGAACAGCCACCATGCGCAGAAGTGACGCAGATCGTAGAAGTTCATCGAGGGCCAAGGAGGGAGGTTCTCCCGAGCCCATCGACCCGCTGCCGTAAGATGGGGGCATGCAGCTCGCTCGCGTCATCTCTGTAGACGTGCTTGGTCACTATAAGCTCCGGCTGGGCTTCAGTGATGGCAGCACACGCGACGTCGATCTCACCGGCGAGTTGCATGGTCCCGTCTTCGAGCCATTGGCCGATCCCAGCTACTTCGCTCGGGTGCGGGTAGACGACCAGTTGGGCACTGTCGTGTGGCCCAACGGAGCCGACCTCGATCCCCTCGTGTTGCACGGGGACTTCGAGTCCGCTTCACGCCTCGTGCACCACTGAGAGACGGTCGAACGCGTCACACCACCCGGCAGCGGAGGTTAGCTTGCCACCTCATGGTTGCCCCGGCTCCGCGTCCGATAGTGGACGACGACCGTGGGCTTGCCTGCGGTTGTCCAGTGTTGACCGGACCTGTCGGCAGAAGTCGCTGACCTGAGAAAATGGACGGGGGCGAACAAAGGTCGAACACGGGCCTGCGTGGGCCTATTTTGGGCCCTTGCGCCCTTGTCCTTGGCCGCCTTGGGTTGGCCGAGGCTAGGCTGCCAGGCGGATAGGGCCTTGTAGACGGGGGTCAGCTTGGTGCCGGTGATCTCGCCGTCGTCGCCGACTTCGATGCGCTCGAAGATGGCACGGTTCATCAGGCGGCGCTCTAGCGGGGTGCCATCGCGGTAGACCTCTTGGGGTCGCTCGACGCGACTCAGCGCTAGGTCGAGGGCCTCTTGGACGTCATCTAGCTGCGCGGTGGCGGTGGTGCGGAGTTGTTCGGCGGCGCGACGCTCGGTTTTGAGCTTGTCTTGCTCGCTGTCGAACACGTCTTCGCTGATGCGGTCGTTGTAGAACAGTTGGATCAGCTTCTGCTGCTTGGCCTCGATTTGCTTGATGGTGCGTCGTGGCGTTTGGCCTGGTGCTCGATGACGCTGGTTCGCTCCGTCAGCTCCCGTCTTAGCTCGTCTCGTATCTGCTCTCGTACGCGGGGCGGCAAGAACACGGTTGAGTAAACGTGCTCGATGATGTTGTCCTCGGTCACCGACACCGAGTAGTGGCCACTGGTGCATTGTCCGCGCCGCCTGACGGTGCGGTTGTTGCAGCAGAAATACTCGTAGTGCTTTCCGCTGCGACTGCGGTGACGACCGTAGAGCAACCGGCCTAGACACCGGCCGCAGAAGATACTTCCCCGCAGATAGTGCTCATGCTTCTGCGGCCGTTCACCGCCAACGCGAGCGACGGCGAGTAGCGCCTGTACTTGGTCGAAGGTGTCTGGATCTACGAGCGACTCGTGATGGCCTGGGTAGCGCTGGCCGTTCCAGGTCACTACACCCATGTAGTAAAGGTTGTGCAGCATCCCGTGGATGCGACTGGCAGTCAGTGGTCGTTCGGGATACTTCGGCGTGCCGCGACTGCGCAAGCCCTTTTGCTCTAGGTACGCGGCGAGCTTGTGCAGCGACCAGTCGCCGGTGGCATAGAGCGAGAACGCTTCCTTGATGAGCGGGGAGCGCTGCTTGTCCACGATCACGCTGCGGATGTCCTTGCCGCCGATCAGCTCCCGCTTTGAGAGGTAGCCGATTGGTGGCTTGTGTGGCGTGCCGCCCGTTTCGTGCTTGCGCCGCAGTCCCTTCATGACCTCGGTAGCGAGATTGTTACTGTAATATTCACTGAATACTGCGAGCATTCCGTGCATCAACTGGCCTGATGGTGTCTCGTCGATGTTCTCGGTGGCGGACACCAGCTTGATGCCCCAACCAACCAGCTTTTGACACAGCAGCGCATCGTCAAGACGGTTGCGGGCCAGCCGGTCTACCTTGGGGATGATGAGGTACTTCAGGTTGACCATCGGTAGCGCCTTGATGATGAGTAGCTCCGGGAGCATTGCTTGAAGCACCGGCCGGTCGTCGCTCTTGGCTGACTCGGCCCGCTCGATATACACCTTGGCGAACGGCACACCGAGCGTCCCTGCTTCCCTTTCGCATTGCTGTACCTGAGCGGGAATGGAGTAGCCGTCACCGTCCTCGTCGCCGTCGCGGCCGAGCTGGCCGGTACTTGAGACACGGACGTAGCCGACGGAAATATCGATGACCTCGCCCGGAGCGATATGCGGTAGCCTCAGTCCAAGATCAGCTAGCGCTTTGGCTATCTGAGCGTCACTCATCTAGCCCGCCCCCGTCGCTTTGTCGCTCGTCGCCTTTCTAGCCTCTGTCTGCGGGCGGCTTCGGCTGTTGCCTGCTGAAATCCAAGCAGAAGCCTTTCTGCTGCTGTAGATAGTTGTGGTGTGGTTGTATTACGGTTCATCGTGATTCCTCCTTTCGGTTATTGGGTTGCCGCCCCAGCTAAAATGGCCACCTCCCTTCCTGGGTTATTTTGGCTTAACGATTAAACCGTTAAGTCTTGATTTAAGCAACCTGTTAATTAGTAGGTGCGAGCCGGTCAAGGTGCGTAACCCCGACCGGCTCGCGTCGTCTCACTTCAGCGCCTCCAGCTTCTCGGTGATGGTCTTCTTCCGTTCTGCCGCGCTGGCCTTGAGCGCCTTGGCCTCGGTTGCGCTCTCCGCCGCGCGTTCCTCGGCTATCTCGACCTCCCGGTCGATGGCGGCTATAGAGCGCTCCAGTGAAGCGCGGGCATCGGCCAAAGCGTCCTCCGGCGTAGTCTCACGCCGTCGGGTCCGAGGGCGACTTCCACCGCCCTCGACCTTCTTCTTGTGCGAGTAGTAACTGCCGCGCACGCTGTCGAATGGACGGTTCAGTGACTCGGAGAGTTGCCGAAAGGCATCCGCCTTGTCAACGCCCGAGGCGACTAGCTCGTTGACCTTGTCATAGATTTCTTGGGCCTTTGTCACCGTGTTACCTCCTGTGAGTGGATAGCTTGGTCGGCCAGCAGAAAGACCTGGGTCCTTCCACCGGCCGAGAGGCCATCCACGCCGCCGGAGGTGCCAGCGGTGAGCCTGAGCGTGTAGCTCGTGCTCACCGTGGCACCCCCAACTTTGGCTATGCTGGATCACTCCGACGGGGAACTAGCGCCCATGATCTGAGGGGATTGGGAACGTCCCTGCGTGACCGAGACGCCAAGCGACCTCAAAGGTGCTTTGTGGACTCCGGATCAGTTGATCCATTGACGAGACGATCAAGAAATCGAGCCGTTTCTCCTGGGCGGCCTCCAGCGCCATATGCAACCCAAGCCCTAGTGGAAGTTGCGGCCAGTCGTCAATGAACTCGCCAACCACCTCAGCTTCGAGCCGTCTCGCCTCGTGACGACACAGTACTCGTTGCTGGGCGATGGATAGTTCGTCACCGTCATCACCGTCTTCCACTTCGGTCGGTTCGCGTAGGTAGATAGCCGCTCTTGGTACACGGCGCTCTTCCTGATCGCGTTCGTCCTTGTTAATTTTTCTGAGGAACATCGCTGTTACCTCCTTTCCATAGGTCTCCTTTCTTGTTGTTGGTTTCGGGGTAGCTGCCGAGACCTTCATGGCAACTCCTTCCGCTGCGCCGCGATAGCGGCCCAGTGTGTGAGGCGCGCGCAAGCGATATCCACATACGCTGCTTCGCGCTCAATTCCCAAAAATGTCCGGTCCTCCATCACGGCCGCGATCCCGGTGGTGCCGCTGCCGGTGAAGGGGTCGAGCACAATCCCACCGGGCGGGACAGCTAGACGGATCAGCCAGCGCATCAACTGGACCGGCTTGACGGTCGGGTGAATGTTTCTCCGCAAGCGGGGAGTTGGGCGACCGTAGAGCAGATCTGAGCGCAGCCGCAGCTCCTCGCAACCGGCCTCCCGCTCGCGCTTTGACGCTTTCCCGTGAAGGAACAAGCGGCTAGGGAGAAGATCGGGACGGACGCGATCAAGCTGTCCGGCTGGGCAGTCGCTGACGCAGCGAGTCTCAGTGCAACCGGCGGCGTGGGAGAGGGTGAGGTTGGCTGGCCAGTACCCGGCCTTGCCGACTCGTGCGGCGTCGATGTTCAGCGCTCCGGTGCCCCACTTCTCCAGGTTGCGCGGCGTGGTGCCTTGCAGCGGTTTGCGGGCCAGCAGGATCGGCTCGTAGGCGGGCTTAAGCGAGGTGCCGAGCCCGCCGGGGAGCTTGCGAGATTTCGGTGCGCCTTGCGCGTGGACCCACAGCAACTGATCCCTAACCTCGAGCCCGGCGTCCTCGACCCCGGCGACCAGCCGGTGGAAGGTCCGGGGCGCGGCGAACGCCAGTAGGTGACCGCCCGGTTTGAGCACTCGTGCGGCCTCGGTCGCCCACCGACTCGTCCAGCGCTCGAAGGCTTCGCCGTTGCTCAACCGCTCGCCGTCTTGGCGGACGGCTTGATGAATGTCGGCTCCGTCCCAGGACTCGCCGTGGAAGGCGATCCCATACGGCGGATCGGTGACGATCGCGTCGACGCAGGCGTCGGGGAGCTTGGCGAGGACGGCCAGCGCGTCGGCCTCGATGAGTCCCCAGGTTTGTGTTGCGTCCTCGTAGAGGGCCAGCTTGCGGGCGGTACTCACGAGCGCGCCTCTTGGGCCAGGAACTCCACGACCTCATCTAGCAAGCAGACCGCGAACAGCCGCTGGGCCGGAGCGGGCAGGTGGCGGAGTGCCTCTGTGATCTGCTCGGCGCGGCGCTGGTCCGGTACCGCCCACAGTACGCGGGGATGCACCGTCTCGCGGGCGGATCGGTAGTAGGCGAGATGTCGCTGTGCCTTTAGGCGGATAGTCATGCGAGCCTCGGTGGCGAGATCCACCTCGATCTGCCAGCGGTCCTCGCTGATGCTGCCCGCGCCCACCCGCACAAACAGGTCGGGCTTCACGATCATCCGTACCGCACCGGACCCGAGGAAGGCTCGCCAACAGGCCGGCTCCGGCTGGACTTGGATCAGCTCAAGGACCCCCTCCCGATCGGCCTCGTGCAGTCCCACCACTAGCTCGGTGGCTGCGAGCGTGTGTTTGACGTAGCGGTCACCGGGCGTAGCCAGTCGCTTCTGCACCAGCCCCCGCTTGGCCAGCAGGCGCGCACCGGTCACACCAACGCCGTAGATCAGGGTGTTGCTGCCGCCATGCACTCCGCCGATAGTCCGATTGGGCAATGGGTCGAGGATTCGCCAGGCCGCCAGGCGCTTCAGTGCCCGCCGACCGGCGCGTGCTGCTGCCGCGTCGCGGTTGCTGGTCCGCCAGAACTGTCTGACCAACTGCTTGCCGCTCGCCAGTCGGTGTTCGCTGACGAAGTTCAGCACCTGCCAATCACTCTCAGCGAGCCGTGAGCTAATTGTTTCGAGATGGGTGGCTGAGAGTCGTAAGTGACGGCCGAACGGAGAGTCATTCGCTGCGCTTGTGGCTGGCAATCCCCCGCCGTTACGGGGCAATCGCGGAGTGCCACTCGATGCGACAGGTCGATCGACGGGACGAGTCATAACGCCCTCCCAGCTCGACCGAGCGGCGTCTCATCGCTAGTTGTCTCGATGCTCTGACCGGGTGCCGGTGGCTGGCTCGTGGCACCGTAGAGGGCAGCCGAGCGGTCACGTATCGCCCCGGCCTGGCCAGTCGCTGGCGGCAGCGGCTCGGTGCGGCCGGTGACGACCGAGACGGCGCTCCCGACGCCGGTCCCGATACGGGCGGCCACCTCGAAACGGCCGAGAGCCTGCACGTCCTGGGGCGTGAGACCGGGAAGCTGACGGGCTATCGCTGTGGCCTCCTCCGCCGGAGCCCGGAAGGTGACGAAGGTGGCAGCGTTACCGAGCAGCGCCGACTTGGTCGGTTCAGGGATGCGCGCCAACGTCTGGAGGGCGACGGTGAGACTCGCTCCGAGCCCACGGGCACGCTCCGCGATCAGCTCGAAGCTGTTGGGCAGACCGTTAACCAACGTGGCAAGCTCGTCGACGTAGAGATTGATGAGATGACGCTTCTCGGGCGGTAGCGCCACCCTGGCCTCGATGCTCGACCAGGCCGCGAACACCACCGCTGAGGCAATCAGGGGAGCGGCCTCCCCGAGAACCCCAGGAGCAAGCGACACGAGCAAAAACTTCTTTTCCGCAAACAGCCGGGCCAGGTCCAGCTTCGGCTCAGGGCTTGCCAGCACCGCCCGGACCTTGGGACGACTAAGCAAGGCCATCACCCGAGCCAACGGGGCCTGCACCACATCGACCTTTGCAGCCGGGGACAGCGCCTCGTAGTTCTGCCAGGAGGAGATGAGGTAGTCGTCACGCAGCCGGGCGACGGCGGCACGACGATAGGGCTCGTCGGCGAACAAACGGCCGATGTCGAGCAGCGTTGCCCCCGGCACCTCGCTCAAGGTGCGGATCGCCAATCTCCCCCAAATCTCTGAGCGAATTCCCCAATCCGGGAACATCGACTTCAGCGTTCGCGTGAGGACATCGGCGCGAGCGTCCAAGTCACCGCCATGCAATACGTCAATACCAGGCACCGAGCGAGAGTCGTCGCCGGGGTCAAGCACAACGATCCGCTCGGCGTACTCGGGCTTTACCCTATTTAGAATTTCGTCAAGAAGGTCTGACTTCGGATCGATGACCAGCCCCGCAAAACCCTGCTCGATATTTGAGAGCACACAGTTGGCAAGAAGGACCGACTTGCCAACGCCCGCAGGACCAACGACCGCCATGTGATGCCGCGCTCCGTCAGCGCTCAAAGCCACTGGCCGCTCACCGCCAGCGTCCCGCCCCATGAACAACCGCCGCCCGCTCGTCGGCCCCGAACGCGGCACCAGCAGCTCTCGCGCCGCACCTACTGCCACGCCAGGAACCACATCCGGGCCGAGCGGCCAGCCGGTGAGCGCAAGCAGCTCCGGCGTCGACAGCCAGCCCGAGGTGCGGGTCGTGCGAGGCTGCGCGGCCAGCGTGCGGTTCCCCCGCTCGCGCATGACTCGCACGCCACCGACCTGACGACGGCCACGCAGCGTGTTCTCGATGTGCGAGGCAAGCTCCCGTGCCCGACTCATCTTCGGGGATCGGATCAGCATTAAGCCCGACGTGGTGAACCCCGGCGCACCGGTCTTACTGCGCCACTTCTTCGCGGTTTCGCGCTCCCGCTCGCTCGGGCTCTCCGGTTCCCGCCACGTTCGCGCGTTCCCCGGCCGTAGCCCTAAGCGCAGGATGAGCTGTTCACCTCCACGCAAGCCCACCATGCCTGAGAGCAGCATCCGTGACGCCGCTACCGGGTTATCTGCCGAGAGCACGCACGGTGTCGGGATAAACAAGCGCGCCGCTAGCGTCACCGCCTCGTCCGGCGAGGCGGACTCATCTGTGATCCGCAGGCTGGGGATGACGCCGGTGAGAGTAGAGCGCACCGACGCTTGGACCGACTCCGGCACCCACAGGAAATGCGCGATGGAGTTCTCGGTTGCTACTACCTCGGCAACAAGCTCACTGGTGTTCGGCAGCCCGCCAGCCCGTCCAGAGCCGCCAGCGCAGCCGCTGGCTCAAGACCGACCGGGAACCGCAGACCAAGCCTGACC
Organism: Solirubrobacteraceae bacterium; assembly: GCA_050696555.1. GTDB lineage: Bacteria > Actinomycetota > Thermoleophilia > Solirubrobacterales > Solirubrobacteraceae > Palsa-744. The sequence goes on from JBOGYB010000014.1 coordinate 10,367, forward strand.
CGGCTCGCACGCATGGCTTCGCTCTGGTGACGCTCGTGGAACCAGATGCCAGCGATCATGGCCGAGCCGCTCCCTGCGGCTACCAGCGCCGGGGTAAGATCGCCATTCACTGTTTAGGCCCCCGGCGCTTGGCCTTCTCAGCCGCTTTAGTAGCGGCTTGTCTGCGCTCGGCCAAGATCCGCTTGGCTTGTATCCAATAAATAAGGGCGAGCTGTTCAGTGTCAATCTCGTCCCTCTTAATTCCTTTTACCTTAATACGCCGTGTGGCCATACAGCTACCTCCTTTCGTTTGTCTACATGATGTTGTCCTCCAATTTGGTGGTTAGATGGGTCGAGCGGGATATGGGCCGGTGCCTATCTGGCGCCGGCGTCCGTGCTCGACCACGATTAACCACGATACACAGCGGTTATTAAATAAAGATTAACTTTCTAGTTTTTTTCTCACCTCATCTTTTTGGCTCTAGTGAGCCGAAATATGACTCGAAATATGACCATTACCGTCGCGTGTAGAACCACACGATTCGTAGCATGACGACAACGACTCCGAGAATAAGCGCAAGCGGTATGATGGCTCTGGTCAGCCCGACAAGTGTCGGCGCGGCTGCTACCAGAAGCAGCATGAGGGTCCCGACCGCAAGAAAACTTGTGGGATTCACTGCGAAAACCCTTGGAGCCTGGCCACCGTTTCACACCGAATCTTACTTATCTGCCGGATGACGGCCAGTATTTCCTTGGCTTCGTCCCGTTCCCTCCGGGCGCGGTCACGCTGCCGGACACGGCGCATTCCGACAGTGCCGAGTCTGAATACCAGCAGGACGAGGATGAGGATTAGAGCGCTCTCGAAATAGACAACAAAGTGCAGCAGCAAGGCGGCGAGAATGAAGCCGGCGACCATCAGCGACCCTCCTCGATGAAGTAGGCCAGCTCGGTCTTGAGGCCGCGAGCGCCGGTCGAAGCAATATCTGCCAGCTCGCGGGCGAAGAAGGGCCGGGCCGAAGCCTCGTAGGCCAGCCGGTGGGCGATCTCGCTGCCTGCCTCTAGGGCGTTCTCGGTTAGATCGCGTATACGCGCATACGGCCGCTGGCGATATAGCGGCGGGCTAAGTTGGGCGGTCTCCGAGTGCTCCCGACAGTTGGGGGTTCGATAGGTCTTTGAGGTCAGACG
>JBOGYB010000015.1:0-11254 GCA_050696555.1 Solirubrobacteraceae bacterium
CCGCCCGCGACGCGCTCGATTCCCGCGTCGAGGGGCTCGACGCCGGCGCCGACGATTACCTGGTCAAGCCCTTCGAGCGCCAGGAGTTGCTCGCGCGTATGCGCGCCCTGTTGCGCCGTCGCCCCCCACGCGGCTCCGCTCCGTTGAAGGTCGGCGACCTGTCTCTGAACGTCGACACCCACGAGATAACCCGCGGCGAGCGCCCCATCGAGCTAACCCAACGTGAGTTCGAGCTGCTCGAGTACCTCATGCGCAACGAGCGCATAGTCATCTCCCGCCAGCGCCTACTCGACGAGGTGTGGGGCTATGACCCCTTCTCCACCACCAACACCATCGAGGTATTCGTCTCAAACCTGCGCCGCAAGCTGGAGGCCGACGGCGAGCCCCGCTTGCTGCACACCATCAGAGGAGCGGGCTACGTCCTCCGAGCCTGAGCATCTCCTGACACGGCAGTGGACACGTGTGTCCACCGCGTTCGACCGTCTACCCATCCGCACCCGCCTTGCCGGTGTCTCGGCGCTGCTCACGTTCACGATTCTCTGCGCCTTCGCGCTCGTCGTGGGCTCGCTCACCGTCCATCGCATCCGCGCCAACTTCGACCGCGAAGTCACCGCCACGGGAGACAATCTCGCTGGGCTGCTGCACCCCGAAGTGAGCGGCGGGTACATCGAAGGTTTCAAGCTGAACCTCAACCCCTCGATCCTCGACAAGTTCGCAAGCTCCGAGGGCGCGATCGTGCGCATCCTGAGCGAATCGGGCAACCTGCTGGCAAGTACGACGAAAGCACCCAACCTCGGCTTCCGTAGCGAAACCGACGTCCATGGCTACCGTGTCTACACACGGCCGGTACCGCTCAACGGGCCCATCGGCGGGACCGTATTCGTGCAATACGGCCGGCCGCTCTCCGACCTCGACGACACCATCGCCCGCGTCGAGCTGCTGCTCATCCTGGGCGTGCTTGCCGGCACGGCGCTCGCGCTCCTCGCGGGAGTGACTATCGCCCGCCGCGCGATGGCCCCCATCGCCGAGCTCACCACCACCGCCGAGGAGATCGCCCGCACCCGCGATCCCTCCCGCAGTGTCCCCGAGCCGCTCGCCGACGACGAGGTCTCAGAGCTCGCTCGCACCCTCAGGGGCATGCTCCGCGAGCTCGACTCCGCCCACGCCGAAACCGAGGCGATGCTCATCCGCCAGCGTCAGTTCGTCGCCGATGCCTCGCACGAGCTGCGCACCCCACTCACCTCTGTGCTCGCCAACCTGGAGCTGCTCGCTGAATCACTCCACGGCGACGAGGCCGACGCCGCCCGCTCTGCTCTGCGTTCCTCTCAGCGCATGCGCCGTCTCGTCGCCGACCTGCTCCTGCTTGCCCGCACCGACGTCGGCCGCGTCGTCCCACGCAAGCCCTGCGATCTCTCCGCCATTGTCGTCGAGGCTGCCGCTGAGCTTGGTCCTGTCAGCTCTCGCCATGACATCATCCTCGACGTACACCCCGTCTTCGTAGAGGCCTCGCGCGACGAGCTTCACCGTCTCGTCATCAACCTGATCGAGAACGCGGTTCGCCACACACCTGCGGGCACTGAGATCCGTGTGAGCACGTCTGTGGCATCCTCCGGCCAACAAGCACGGCTAGTGGTCGAGGATGACGGCCCGGGGGTGCCCGAGGCACTCACCTCGACCCTGTTCGAGCGCTTCGTCCGCGGCGCCGGCGACCGCGGCGGATCGTTTGGACTCGGGCTTGCGATCGTGCGTGCTGTCGCGGAGTCACACGGGGGTTTGGTGGAGGCAACACAGACCCACCCGGGCTCGGATAATCCCGGTGCGCGCTTCGTCGTCACGCTTCCCTCCGTCAGCGGAGACGTATCCAAAGACACCGTGCCAGAGGCCGCGCGTATCGAGGCCTGACTACTTACACCTCCACAACGACCGGCAGCACCATAGGCCTGCGTTTGAGCCTGTCGTACACCAGTTTCGCCAGATCGTCGTGCAGCATCTGTTGGAGCAGGTCAACCTCACGGATCTCCTCCCCGGCAGCTCGGATAAGCGTGTCGTCAACCGTCGAGCGGATCTCCTCTATCAGCTGACCCGCCTCGTCGGGGAAGGGCACGCCTCTGAAGATGACCTCCGGGTCGGCGACCGAACCACCGTCCTGCTCCGCGATGGTCACCACCACGATGAAGATCCCGTCGGCGGAGAGCATCCTGCGGTCACGTAGCGCGACGTCCGCCATGTCTCCGATCTCCACCCCGTCGACGAACACCATTCCCGACTGCTCGTGCTCTTTGAAGCGCGCTCCCCGCTCGTCGATGTCGAGCGGCAAGCCGTTCTCGCCCTGGAAGATGTCATCCGGCTCGATTCCCACGGCTTCGGCTAGCTGCGTGTGCAGGCGCAGACGCTTGAAATCCCCGTGGAAGGGCATCACGTGCCTCGGTTTGACGAGGTTGAGCATCAGCTTCACCTCCTCGGCATACCCGTGACCGGAGGCGTGCACGGGTGCGTCCTGCGCGGTCACCACATCGCAGCCGATGTGGTAGAGGCGGTCGATCGTCTCGTTCACCGCCCGCTCGTTTCCCGGCACCGGCGTGGCGGAGAACACGACCGTGTCACCGTGGCGGAGCTTCACCTGTGGGTGATCGCGGTAGGCCATCCTGCGCAGCGCCGACAGTGGCTCACCCTGGGAGCCGGTGGAGATGATTACCATGCGCTCGTCGGGGAAATCCTCGATCTCGCGTGTCCCCACCAGGATCCCTTCGGGGACATCGACGTGGCCGAGTGTGCGTCCAATCCCCACGTTCTTGCGCATCGAGCGGCCCACGAGCGACACCTTGCGCCCGAGCGCCGCGGCGGCGTCGATCACTTGTTGCACACGGTGAATGTTCGACGCGAAGCTCGTCACCACGATGCGCCCCTCACAGCGCGCGAACGCCTCCTCCAGATGCGGTCCCACGAGCGACTCCGACGGGGAGAAGCCCGGGCGGTCGACGTTAGTGGAGTCCCCGCAGAGGAGCAGAACACCTTCACGCCCCAGTTCCGCAAGACGCGAAACGTCCGCCGGTGGCCCATCCACCGGCGTCTGGTCGAACTTGTAGTCCCCGGTGATCAGCACCGTGCCGAGCTCGGTCCCCAGTGCCACGGCGCTCGAGTCGGGGATCGAGTGAGTCATGTGGATCATCTCGAGCGAGAACGGCCCGATATCGAGCATCTCGCCGATCGCCACATCGTTCAGCTCCACTTCGCGCAGCTTGTGCTCTTCGAGCTTGGAGCGCGCCATTGCCATGGTCAACGGGCCGCCATAGACGGGTGGCGCATCGATCTCCCCCAGCTCGCGAATAACCCACGGCAGCGCGCCCAGATGATCCTCATGACCGTGGGTCACCACGATCGCCTCGATGTCCCGTGCGCGTTCGCGCAGGTAAGAGAAGTCGGGGAGCACCAGGTCGATTCCCACCATCTCGGGTGTGGGGAAGCGCAAGCCCACATCCACCACCACGATCCGCCCCTCGTACTCGACGACGGTCATGTTCTTGCCTATCTCACCCAACCCACCGAGGGGAAGGACGCGCAGTACTCCGCTCACGTGTGAGCTGTCCGCGCGCTCGATGCGGTCGCGTTCGCGCCCGATCCCGAGTCCGTGCCTGTCAGCAGGCCGTGGCGGACGAGCGTCTCACGCACCGCCGCCAACTCGTGCTCGTCGGCCTCGATCAGCGGCAGGCGCAAACCACCGACTTTGTGGCCGAGCATATTCAACGCCGCCTTCGTGCACGTCGGACTGGCGGTCATGAACAGCGTGCGGTACACGTCCCGCAGGCTCTCGTCGATCTCGGCGCGGTGCTCCGGCTCGTCGACCATGCGCCGCATCTCCTCGCCGACTATGTGGCTTGCGACGGTGATCCCCCCGGCCCCGCCGAGGTCGAGCGTACGCGCGAAAGTGGCGTCGTCCCCCGCATACAGATCGAGCCCGTCGATCATCTGAAGCTCCGCTTCGTTTGCCTGCTTGAGGCCCTCCACATGCTCGATCTGCGCAAGCCGTGCAAGCAGGTCGGGGCCCATGTTCACAGCGGTGCGGCTGGGAACGTTGTAGAGCAAGATCGGCTTCTCGCTGGCCTTGGCGACCTCTTCGTAGTGGCGTTCGATCCCGCGGGGGCTGGGTTTGTTGTAGTAGGGGGTCACGCTCAGCGTCGCGTCCACACCCAGTTCGCTTGCCACCTCGGTCAAGTGCACCGCGTGGCTCGTGTCGTTGGAGCCGGTCCCGCCGATGATCGTCGTGCCCGCCGGGCGCTCGCGCACCGCCAAGCCGATCAAGGCGAGGTGTTCCTCGTCCGTGAGCGTCGCCGCCTCGCCGGTGGTGCCGCACACCACGAAGCCATCCGACCCATGCTTGGCCAGGTGCGCCATCAGCGCCACGAACGAATCCTCGTCCACGTGGCCCTGCGCATCGAAGGGTGTGACGATCGCCGTGAGGATCGCGCCGAGGTCGCTCATCGTTTGGAGTATTCCACGCTTCTCGCCAACACCCTGGTTGCGCTACTCCGCTGTGAACAGCAGATGCTCGAGCCCCACTGTTGGCGAGCGCTCGAGCTTGCGCACTGCGCGGATCGCGATTAGCACCCCCGGCATGAACGACTCGCGCCCGGTCGTGTCGTGGCGGATCGTGAGCGTTTGGGCCACGTCCCCGAGGATCACTTCCTGATTTGCGACTATCCCCGGCAGTCGCACGGAGTGGATCGGTGGAGGCTCGCCGCCGGTTGCGTCGGCCATCAGCCGGGCCGTGCGGGCCGCTGTGCCACTGGGAGCATCTAGCTTGCGATCGTGGTGAAGCTCGACGATCTCAGCCCTCTCCATGTGCTTGGCGGCCTCTGCCGAGAACCGCATCATCAGCACCGCCCCAATCGCGAAGTTGGGAGCGATGAAGATGTTTGCGGCGTGACCTTGCGGCTTCTGCTCGGCGATCGCGCGGGCCTGCTCGGCGAGCGAGTCGATATCAAAGCCTGTGGTTCCGATCACCACATGAATCCCTGCGCTCAGGCACTGGAGCGCGTTCTCCAATGCGGTGTCGGGGCGGGTGAAATCGACTACTACCTCAGGCTTGTCCCGCTCGAGCATCTGCGAAAGCGAGACATCAAGCTGGGGGTCGGCACGACCCACAAGCTCCATGTCGGACGCTCCCTGCACGGCGGCGCACACGGCCTGTCCCATCCGTCCCGCCGCGCCGGCCACGCCCACCCGGATCATCACGCGATCGCTCCCGCAAGCGGTGTGAGCGCGTCGCGAAAGACGTCCTCGTCCGTCCCCACGCCGGCGACCGAGAGGCGCTCGCACGCGAACAGCTCGCCGGCGAGCTCACGCAGGTCCTCCACCTTCACGGCATCGATCTTCTCGAGGATCTCGTCGACCGAGAGGATCGGCAGCTCGGCGAGCACCGAGGAGCCGAGTCGGTTCATGCGTGCGGCCGTTGACTCCAGCGCTAGCACCATGCGTCCCTTCACGTTCTCCTTGGAGCGCGTCAACTCCTGCTCGCTCGCGGGGTCCTCGACGAAGCGCTCGAGCTCCGAGGCGATCGTCGCTATCGCCTCGCTGAGATTGTCGGGACGTGTGCCCACATATAGCCCCACCTCACCGGTGTGCGCGTGGAGGTTGGAGAAGGAGAACACCGAGTAGGCAAGCCCTCGTTTCTCACGCACCTCCTGGAAAAGGCGTGAGGAGGATGTGCCGCCGAGCACCCCTTCGAGCACCCGCAGCGCAAAACGGCGCTCGTCGTGGCGGGAGATCCCCTTGCCGCCCAAGCACACGTGGTACTGCTCGGTGTCCTTGCGCAGGAAGCGCACGCGCCGGTCGAAAGGGGGTTCTGACGTATCGACCCCGATCGGTTCGCCGCCCGCGGGAGCGAGCGACGACCCCACCATACCCACCAGCGCATCGTGATCGATCGAGCCTGCGGCCGCCACCACGATGCTTGCGGGCGTGTAGCGGGCGGCGTGAAAAGCGTGCAAAGCATCGAGCTCTACCGCGCGCACCACCTCGGCGCGACCGATCACCGCGCGTCCGAGCGGGTGCTTCCCGAAGACTGCTTCGCCGAGCACGTCGAACACCCTGTCCTGGGGATCGTCTTCGTACATCGCGATCTCCTCCAGCACCACCTCGCGCTCGGCGTCGAGGTCTTCGAAACGGGGCTTCCACACCATCTCCCCCATCACACTCAGGGCCCGCTCGAGGTGACGGTCGAGCACGCGGGTGTAGAGCGAGGTCGTCTCACGGTCGGTGCCCGCGTTTATCTCTGCCCCCATCGCGTCGAAGATCTGGTCGATCTCCTCCGAGCGGTGGCTGTCGGTACCGCGGAAGAGCATGTGCTCCAGCAGGTGTGACAATCCCGCCTGCGCGTCTGACTCCATCGCCGAGCCCGTGGCGATCCAAAAGCCTAGCGCCACCGAGCGCACGTTCTCCATGCGCTCAGTGACGACTCGCACGCCATTTTCAAGCGTGGCTATTCGATGCTCGGTCAAGTCAGGCGCGCGATGGGCCGACGGGGAGAGACGCTCCAACCGGCCCGCCGCCCTCAGTCGCGGTCGCGATCCCTACCGCCGTGGCGGGGACGGCCGGAGCCACGGTCGCCGCCGCGGGGCGGACGCCCCTCACGACCGTTTCGGTCACCGCTGCGCGGCGGACGGCCACCGCCACCACCGCCGCCGCCACTGCCGACCGTGGCGAGCTCCTCGACGCTCTTGCCCGCCACCTCCGGGTCGTCGGCGAGACGCAGGCCGATGCGTCCACGCTCGCGGTCGACCTCGACCACGCGCACGTTGATCTCATCGCCCTTGTTGAGCACGTCCTCGACTGTGTCCACGCGCTGGCCGGGTGACACGTTCGAGATGTGCAGCAGCCCGTCCGTTCCCTTCGTCAGCTCGACGAAAGCGCCGAAGGTGGTCGTCTTGACGACCTTGCCCGCGAACTCGTCGCCGACCTCGACCTCCTTCATCATCGTGCGGATGCGCTCTACGAGCGCGTCGCCTAGTTCGCCGTTGGCCGAGTACACGAGCACCTGGCCCTCGTCGTTGACGTCGATCTGCGACTCGAACTCCTCGGAGAGACCTCGGATCGTTTCTCCACCCTTACCGATCAGCATGCCGATCTGCGATGGGTCGATCTGGATCGTCTGGATGCGCGGGGCGTGCTGTGAGAGCTGCTCGCGCGGGCCCTCGATCACGTCGGCCATCTTGCCGAGGATGAACGTACGGGCCTTATGTGCCTGTGTGAGCGCGTCCCTGAGGATCTCGAAAGTGACCCCCGAGATCTTGATGTCCATCTGCAGCGCCGTGATGCCGCGCTCGGTGCCGGCCACCTTGAAGTCCATGTCTCCCAGGTGATCCTCCACGCCGGCGATGTCGGTGAGCACGATGTAGTCCTCGCCCTCCTTGATGAGACCCATCGCGATGCCCGCTACCGGGCGCTTGATCGGCACGCCCGCGTCCATCAAGGACAGCGAGGAGCCGCACACCGAGGCCATCGAGGAGGAGCCGTTTGACTCGAAGATGTCTGACACCACACGAACCGTGTAGGGGAAATCCTCGATCGAGGGGATCACGGGCACGAGCGCACGCTCGGCCAGTGCCCCGTGGCCGATGTCGCGGCGCTTGGGGCCGAGACGGCCCGCCTCTCCCACCGAGAACGGCGGGAAGTTGTAGTGGTGGAAGTAGTACTTCTTGGTCTGAAGGCCGAGCGTGTCAAGACGCATCTCCTCCTTCAGCGTTCCGAGCGCAGCGACGCTGAGCGCCTGCGTCTGCCCACGCGTGAACAACGCCGAGCCATGCGTGCGCGGGGTGACCCCGACTTCGATCGTGATGTCGCGGATCTCGTCCTCGGCACGACCGTCGGGACGCTTCTTGTGGATCGCGATGCGCTCGCGGATGATCGCCTTCTCGAGCTTGTCGAAGGCGAGCTGCGCGGCGGCCCTGCGCTCCTTGGCGGCCTTCTGCTCCTCCTCGCCCGCACCCTCGGGCGCGGCCGGGCCATACTGCGTGAGGATCGCCTCCTCGACCGCCTTGCAGGCGTCCTGGCGCTCTAGCTTGTCCTCGACCTGGGTGGCCTCGTCGAGCGCGGCGCCATGCGAGGACTTCACCTGCGTAAGCAGGTCCTCGTCGACCGCGGGGGCCGTGACCGGAGTCTTCTCCTTGCCCACCTTCGCGGCCAGTTCGTGCTGCAGCGCGCAGATCTTCTTGATCTCCGAGTGGGCGATGTCAAGCGCGTCGAGGATCTCGGCCTCTGAGATCTCGTTGGCACCTGCCTCCACCATCAGGATCGCCTCCTCGGAGCCCGAGACGACGAGGTCCAGATCGGAGTTCTCCAGCAGATCCTCCTCGGAGGGGTTCACGACGAAATTGCCGTCGATCTTGCCGATCCTCACCGCGCCGACCGGGCCGGCGAAGGGGACGTTGGAGATCATCAGCGCCGCGGAAGCGCCGTTCATCGCGAGGATGTCATACGGGTTGACGTGGTCCACCGAGATCGGGATCGCCACGAGATGTGTCTCGTAGTTCCACCCCTTGGTGAACAGGGGGCGCAGGGGACGGTCGATCATGCGCGCGGTGAGCGTCGCCTTCTCGCCCGAGCGTCCCTCACGCTTGAAGAACGAGCCGGGGATCTTCCCGGCCGCGTACATCCGCTCCTCGACGTCGACGGTGAGCGGGAGAAAGTCCACGTCGCGCTGGCCACCTGCCGTGGCTGTCGAGAGGACCATCGTGTCGCCTTGGCGGACGACTACTGCGCCGGAGGCCTGCTTGGCCATCCTGCCGGTCTCGAACGAGATCTCGCTACCTGCAATCTCCACGGAGACCCGCGTAGGAGCGTTGCTGCTCATATTGACTACCTTCCTTCTCCGCCCGTCGGTCGGCGGAGCCGTTTTCTTTATCCTTTATCCGAACGGACAGCAGCTTAGCGGACGGCGACCCACGCTCGCCCGCCATGGATTGAGAGCGCCGATGCAGGGTAAACACAGAGTATGCGAGGGCTTGGCGCTTGCAGAGCAGCGTTCGTGCTGTGCTTGGTGGCGGTTGTGGCGGCGGGTTCCGGCTGCGGCTCGGGCAAAAAAGCCGCCACCACGACGGTGCCGGTCTCGGCGCAGCAGACGATCGTATTTGCCGAGTCCGGTCTCGGCACCGAGGGAGAAGAGACCAAGAAGGCGATCACCAAGTTCGAAAACGCTCACCCGAACATCACAGTCAGCATCAACGTGCTCTCGCCGAACTCGACCACCTATCTGCAGCAGTTGCAGCAGCGCTTCATCGCAGGCTCCCCCACGCCGGACGTACTGGAGTCCGACGTCACCTACCCGGCGAAGTTCGCCAAGGCGGGCTGGATCAAGCCGCTGGGCTCCTTCAACCCGCCGCTCACCAGCTTCTTCGCCAACGCCGTGGCGGCAGGCGTTTTCGAAGGCAAGCCTTACGCGATCCCGTGGTTCACGAACCCCGAGGGCCTCTTCTACCGCACCGACCTGATCCCCAGACCGCCCACCAATCCCGAACAGGTGGTCTCCGACGCCAGGGAAGCGATGCGCAAGGACTCCTCGCTGAAGGAGGGCTTCGCCTTCGAGGGGCACAAGTACGAGGGCGCGATCACCTCCTTCCTGACGGTCGCGCCCGCGTTCGGCGGCAGGCTCACTACCACGAGCATCGACTCGCACGGCAACGTGAAGGCGCTGGAATGGCTGCACGCGGCGATCTACACCGAGAAGATCGCGCCACAGGCGGTGACCGGCTGGGAAGAGGGACAGGTCCAGGAAGAGTTCACCTCCGGTCGCACGCCGTTTGCGATCAACTACCCGTTCGTCGCCGCGGTGGCCGAAGAAGGCGGCCCAGCTAAGGGCAATGTGGGCTACATACCGTTCCCGGAGGAACCAGGCGGCAAGCCAGGCGCGGCGCTCGGCGGCGAGATGCTCGCGATCAATGCGGCCAGCACCCACTCCGCGGCGGCCTACGAGCTGATCAAGTATCTGACCTCTCAAGCCGTACAGACAGAACGCGCCGTGGCTACCGGCGACCCGCCGTCGTTGCCCTCCGCCTACACGTCAGCCCTGTTCGCGAAGGCGCCGATCTTCAAGCAGGTCAAGGTGCTCAACGGGTTTGCCCAGTCGCGCCCGGTCAGCCCCGAATACCTGAAGATCTCCGAAATCCTGCAAGACGCGCTCTCCTCGGTGTACGCCAACTCCGCCTCACCGAGCAGCGCGCTCAGCTCGGCGGCCTCGCAGATCGAAGCCCTCGGCGGCTGAGCCGAGGGCGTGGCGGGCGGGACTGGCCTGGCGAGGCGATGAGGGAGCGATGAGCACCCACACGGCCGCGTCGGAGCCGGCGCTCGCTCGCCGACCCGCGCGCCGCGGCAGTGGCCGCACGGCCGCCGACCGTCGCCTCGGTTACGCGCTCGTCGCACCCGTGGTGCTGCTGCTGCTCGCGGTTACCGCCTATCCGCTCGGCTACAACCTGTGGAACTCGTTTCACTCGGTCAACCTCAGCGAAGCTGGCGGCGCCCGCTCGTTTGTCGGGCTGGACAACTACACGAAGATGTTTGGCTCCTCGGTGTGGGTTAGCTCGCTGGAGCGGACGCTCGCTTTCACCGCCGTCTCGGTGGCGATCGAGACGGTGATCGCGCTCGTGCTGGCGCTGATGCTGCACCGCCGCTTCCGCGGCCGTGGCCTGCTACGCGTGGCGATCCTGATCCCGTGGGCGGTGCCGACGGTTGTCTCGGCGACCCTGTGGAAGACGATGTTCGACTCGCGCACGGGCTTTGTCGACTACCTGCTCGGCAACGTCGGTCTGCCCGGCGCTCACACCACCTGGCTGGCGGGTATCTGGACCTCCTGGGCGGCGGTGTTCGTCGCCGACGCCTGGAAGAACGTGCCGTTCATGGCGATCATCCTGCTGGCCGGCCTGCAGGTGATCCCCGACGAGGTCTATGAGGCGGCGCGGATCGATGGCGCGAGCGCGTGGCAGTCGTTTCGGCGGATGACGCTGCCGCTGCTCAAGCCCGCGCTCGCCGTCGCTTTGATCTTCCGCACGCTGCAAGCGTTCCTGGTCTTCGACGTGATCTACATCATGACCGGCGGCGGTCCCGGCGTGAGCACCGAGACGTTGTCGTTCCTGAACTGGCAGACCTTTCTGGTTGGCACCGACTTCGGCTACGGCGGCGCGATCTCGGTGATGCTTGTAGTGATCGCGCTTGTGATCGCGGCCGTCTATGTGCGGGTGCTGCGACCGGAGACGAGCTGATGAGC
>JBOGYB010000016.1:0-11172 GCA_050696555.1 Solirubrobacteraceae bacterium
GAGTGGCCGCCGCGATCGGGCTTGGCGTGGGACTCGCTGCTGTGGCAATCGCCCGCCCGCTGCTGTTCGCGACCGTGGAGCCGGTGCTTGCCGCTCTGCACGGTGTGCCGGTGAGGGCGCTCGGGTTGGTGCTGCTGCTGTTGATCGGCGCCGTCACCGCCGAGGGGACGCAAGCGATCGGTGCGCTGCTCGTGCTCGGCTTGATCGCCGCACCCGCGGGGGCCGCGCTGCGGCTGACCTCCAAGCCATATCTCGGGATGGGATTGTCGGTGACGATCGCCCTTGCGGCGATGTGGGGAGGGATCGCGCTCAGCTACGCGCTCCCCTCGCTGCCGCCCAGCAGCGCCATCATCGGTCTGGCCGTGGGTGCGTATGCGCTTGCGTCCGTCTCTACCATCGCCCTATGAGCATTCGCGCACACGCCAACCCTACGATCGCGAAGGCCACCGAGTCGGCACCGAGCGGCGACTGGATCGAGCAAGCGGAGGCGGCTCTCGCGGCGGCGGGCCACAGGCGGGGTGGGGCGCGACGCGCGGTGCTCGAGCTGCTCGACGCGCAGCGATGCGCGCTCACAGCGGTGGAGATCGAGGACGCTCTGCGCGCGGCGAAGCGGAGAGTGAGTCGCGCGAGCGTTTACCGCATCCTCGACGAGCTGGAGGGACTACGGCTCGTGCAGCGAGTGGAGACGGGTCAGGCGATGGTGCGCTACGAGCGGGTGTGCGGGCACGGCGAGCACCACCACCATCTCGTGTGCGACTGCTGCGGGCTGGTGATGCCGTTTGCCGACGAGGCGCTCGAGCAGGCGATATCGAGCCTCAGTGGGAGGGTGCCGTTGACCGTCTCAGAGCACGAGATCGTGCTGCGGGGCGAGTGCCGCGACTGCGCCGCATGAGCGTCTCCTCCACCGGCTTGCCCCACAGGTAGGAGAGCACGCAGCCGAGCATCAGCACGGCGACGACCAGCAGGACGGGACCCGAGTCCTCGCTGAGCGCACCGATCACGCCCGCGGTGAGGCCGCCTGAGAGCGCCGCTATCCAGGCGGGGTCTGAGTCGACCGGGGCGCACACCCGCTCGCGCCGCCACACCGCGAGGGCAGAAAGGATCAGCGCGACAGCCGTGGCAACCGGCATGAGGTGGTTGCGCAGCTCGTCCCACGCGGCGCCGTAGCGCCGTTCGACGACATCGCGGATGTCGCCGGCGGAGCGCGCGTCGAGGATGCTGCCGGTGAAGTGACCGGAGCCGTGGGCGGTGAGGAGGTCGAGCGCGGCGAGCGCCACCAGCGCGAGGACCGGAGCCGCCATCACGACGAGGATGCGCTTGCGATTGACCCCACCGGGCAGCAGCATCACAGTCGCCACGGCGGTGCCGGCGGACACGAGAATCACCCCGCCCACTCCCGCGCCGATGCGCGCTGAGCCCTCGACGATCGCCAGCAGGATGCCGGCGGCGGCCATGATCGAAGCGGTACGGCGCGAGCGTGTCGCGGGGTAGAGCGCGGCGGCGACCGCGCTGAACACGAGCACGGCGAGCCCCGACTTCAGCTCGTTGCCGATCCCGTAGAAGCGGGCGCCGAGGATCGGGTTGGGGCCGAGCAGGGAGCGAATCAAGAGCTGTGTGCCGGCGAGCGCGTCGATGCTCAGCGCCAGGACCGCCACCACAGCGGGGGTGAGCGGGGCGTGAGGCCACGGGAGCAGCCTGTCGGTGAGCGCGGCGAGCGCGAAGCACAGCCCGACGATCAGGGCGAGCTCGGCGGTGCGGGTGGGCTCGATAGCGGCGGGAACCAACTCGGCTGCAGGGAGCCAGAGGATCGCGAGCGCTCCCGTGCGCAGTGCCCAGGCGCCCCGTGCCTTCTGCGCGAGGCTCGTCCCGATCGGTAGACGTGTAGCCGCAAGCAGCAGTACCCACACGGCAATCAGCCAAGCCACGGCTGGGAGTCTGCGCGAGCTGATGACCCCCAGACGCGCCTTCAGCGCTCGCAACGATGCGAGGTCGAGGGGGTCGTCGGTATGGATCGGCTTGCCGCGCATGTCGGGGGAAACCGTCAACCCGAGGTGGTGGAGGATGGTGGGGGCGATGTCGATCGCCGACACCATCCCATTCTGGTTGGTGGTTTGCGAGGTGAGCGTGCGCCTTCCTCCCAGTCCGGCGAACGAGACCCAAAGCAATTCGCTACCGGGGACTTCCCGTGCGCTCTGGATGACGCCGAGCAGCTCCCCGGGTGGACGCGAGGCGGCGAGAGCCCGCAGGTCGGCGTAGCCCTTGGCGCCGCGGGGAAGATCGGCGACCACGAATCTGTGAGCTGCGCGCAGCTTCTCGATGCGGGCAAGCAGCGTGGAGGGGGGGCCAAAGGAGACGGCGGCGATCTTGCCGGAGCGGTCTGCCGCAAGTGGCCAATCCACCGTCCGCGGACTGGTGTCGCGCATGGAGATATCGACCGACGTCCCCACTGTCTTGGAGCCATTCTCGACATATGGGGTGGCGTAGCCCGCGCCCCCCGGGATGGACGACGCAAGCAGTCCCGGGTCGAGCAGTTGGGGCGCGCTCTTCGCTCGCTCGAGGACGGCCGACCACTCTTCGACGCGCGCGCTCCGCGGCGGGCCAAACGACAGCGAGGACAGACTCGGAGGGTATGTAGAGCTGTAGGACGAATAGGCAACGCGCGCTCCCTGCGTCATGTCGAGCAGCATCTGGTCGGCCACGTACTTGCCTTGTGTCGCGCTCATGATCGCGGTCGAGAGGCTGGGCACAGAGCCGAGCTCGCTCGCGATTGCGTCGTTTTCGAGGCGGCTCGAAGAGGATTCCCTCGCCGGGAGGAACACCACCAGCGCTGAAGGCGATTCGCTCGTCCCCACCACGGTTGACCGTATGGATCGTCCGTTCGTGCCCTGTGGCGCATCTCGGCTCGCGGCGTCTGCCGGGGAGGGCGTGGCGGTGAGCGGGACGACACACAGGAGGGCCGCGACGACCGCTCCCCATACGGTGTTCAGACGTCTCTCCCGACGTGCGTGCCTGCTGGGATTCGACCGTCGCCGGCGATAGTCGCGAGCTCCTTTTCCTCCTCGGGGGGCAGGCCTGTGGTGCTGCCCTCGATGTTCAGGCGCGGGAGCAACCGATCCATCCACGAGGGAATCCACCATGTGGCACCTCCGAGGATGTCGAGCACGGCGGGAAGCAGCAGACACCGCACGACGACGGCGTCGAGGAACACGGCCGTCGCGAGGCTCAGGCCGAACTCCTTGATGACCCTGCTTTCGCCGAGCACGAACGAGAGGAATACGCAGATCATGATCGCCGCGGCGGCCGTCACGACGCGTCCTGTGAGCGCGAGCCCTTCGCTGACGGCGCGGCGGCTGTCGCCACCCCGGGTCCACTGCTCGTGGATGCGCGAGACGAGGAACACCTCGTAGTCCATCGACAGTCCGAATACGATCGCGAACAGCATCACTGGCACGAAGGACTCGATCGGGCCGGCTTTGATGCCCATGATCCCGTCGAACCAACCCCACTGGAAGACGACGACGATCACGCCGAGCGAGGCGCCGATGGAGAGCAGGTTCATGAAAGCCGCCTGCAGTGGGATTGCCAGCGAGCGGAACACCAGCATGAGCAGCAACGCCGAGAGCAGCACGACGACGCCGATGAACAGCGGGAGCTTCTTGGCGAGCACGTTGGCGAAGTCAACTGCGCCGGCGGTGATACCGCCGACGTAGACGTGCATCCCGGTCTGCGCGACGACGGGCGGGATCGTTTCATCGCGCAGCTTCGACACGAGTTGGGTTGTGGCGTATTCCTGTGGAGAGGAGGTGGGGTAGACCGAGATCGTCGCCACGCTCCCGGTGGGGTTGAACTTCGCGGGCGCTACCGCCGCGACCCCGGGGACGCTGGCTATGGCGGTGCGCAGTCGTTCGACATCTGCCTTGGCCGCGCTCGATGGCGGCGCACCCTGCTTGGCGGTTTCCTGACCGGGGGTGTTGGGGCTCGGTACTTGCGTCACCACTTGGAGCGGGCCGTTGAAGCCCTTGCCGAAACCCTCGGCGAGCAGTTGGTAGGCCTTGTGGGTGGTGAAGTGAGTGGGGTCGTTGCTCGCGTCGCTCGAGCCCAAGCGCAGCGCGGTGGCGGGCGCCGCGACCAGCAGTAGGGCAAGCGTCGCGGCAAGGGCCATCGGCCAGGAGTGGTTATGTACGAAGCGGCTCCAGCGCAGCCATGTCTGGCCGTTACGCAGGTCGGTGGACTTCGCCCCGCGGCGTCGCGCCCGGCGGCTTGGTCGTACGAGACGCTTGCCCGCGATCGTCAGGAGAGCCGGTAGCAGCGTAAGCGAGGCCACCATCACGAGCAACACCCCGATCGACGCGGCGACGGCGACCCCGTAGAGGAAGTCGACCCCCAGCAGCATCATCCCCAGCAGCGCGATAACGACGGTGCAGCCGGCGAACAGCACGGCACGCCCGGCGGTGTCCATCGCCTGCACCACCGACTCGCGCACATTGCCGAAGGTGGCGCCGGGGGTGGCGTAGGCCTCGCGGAAGCGGGTGACGATGAACAGCGAATAGTCGATACCCACCCCGAGCCCGATCATGGCGGCGAGCTCTGAGGAGAAATCCGCGGTGTCCACTATGTGCGTGAAGAGGGCGATCAAGCCGAGACCGCATCCCAGCCCGAACAGGGCGGTGACGATCGGAAGTCCCATCGCGACGAGCGAGCCGAACGTGATGAGTAGCACGACGATCGCCGCCAGCAGGCCGACAGCCGTAGTGAGACCGAAGCCTTCTTGCTGTGTCTGCTCGATGGCTTGTCCACCCAGCTCGATCTGCAGACCGGGGATGCGTGCCGCTTCGGCGGCGGCGACCACTCCTTCGCCCGCGCTCTTGGGCAGGTCGTTGGCCTTTTCGTTGAACACCACGGTGGCGAAGGCGATACGTTCGTTGCGGGAGATCGCCTTGCCCGCCGTGCGCGGGTCGTAGGGGCTGACAACCCCGGCTACGTGCGGCAGTCCGTTCACCTGAGCGAACAGGGCGCTCATGTGTGCCTTCACGGATGGGTCGTTGACGGTGCCGCTCGCTACCTTGAAGACGATCGTGTCGCGATCCCCCGCCTGTGCGGGGAAGCTCCGCTCCAGCAGATCCGAGGCGCGCTGCGCGTCGGAGTTGGGGAGCGTGAAGTTGTTCGAGTAGGACGGCCCTCCGCCCGCTTGGGCGACGGCGTTGACGGCGATCAGCAGGAACACCCAGCCGATTGCGATGTACAGGCGGTGGGTGGTGGTCCAGCGCGCGAGCTTGAGCATGAAAGGAGAGCTTAGAAAGCTCAGCTCGAGAACAGGTCCAGTCGCCCACTGAGCAAGTGGTCGTTGGCGTTGCCCTCGGGCTCCACGACGTGACCGTCCACGACGATCGGGCTGTTCCAGTGGCCCCCCTGGCCGGGCAGTCTCGCGATTGGGTGCCCGGAGCGAGGGAGATAGATCTCGATGCCGCCTTCCGAGGGGTCGTACACGTAAAGCAGGCCACCCGCCAGGATCGGGTTCGTGCCAGGTGTGGAGTTCTGCCATACGAGGCGCAGTCGCCCGGACTCGAGGGTGTAGGCGGCGGTGGCGCCCTCAGCGCCCACGAACACTGTGGTGCTCCTCGGTGTGCTCCACACGGCGGGCGCGGTAAACAGCTCACCGCCACCCGGTAGCGGTAGACGTTGCACTTCGCCGCCGAGCTTGCTTGGGCGCGAAGGGACGTGGCCGTCGAGGTGAGAGAGCGAGAGCACACGCATGAGACCGTCCTTGCCCGCGATCAGCACGCGGTTGTGACCGAGCGGCGTGGGCGCGCTCGAGCCGAGGTCGGTGTCACTTTCGTTCAGCTCGGCCTGGTTCACAGGGGTGAAGGCTTGGCGGAAACGCAAGCCCGGGAGGGTCAGCTCGACCACGCTGTCACCGAAGTCGGTGCTTCCGTTCCAGGGGGCGTTTCCAGTGGAGAGCAGCAGTCGCCTCCCACCGGGCTCCACTACGGCACCGCCGCGCGAGAGGATCGCCGAGTCGCTCGAGGGACAGCTACTCGGGACGATCACTTTGCGGCGGTTCGCGCAGAGAGTGTTGA
Organism: Solirubrobacteraceae bacterium; assembly: GCA_050696555.1. Lineage (GTDB taxonomy): Bacteria > Actinomycetota > Thermoleophilia > Solirubrobacterales > Solirubrobacteraceae > Palsa-744. The sequence goes on from JBOGYB010000016.1 coordinate 6,078, forward strand.
AAACGCTTGCGATGCGACCGCTCGAGCGGTCGATCGCCACGACGTGTCCTTGGTAGGGGGGCGCGTCGCCGAGGTAGCCACCGGTGGCGACGAGTAGGTAGCGCCCTGAGACGTTCAGCGCCGCGGCGAGCTTCTCGTGCGTGGCATCGCGTGTGACCGACACGGGCCAGCTGCCCGCCTCGCTGCCATCGGCAAGCGCGAGCTTGTGGATCAGCCCATTGGGGCTAGCCGCATACACGAAGCGCTTGTCCGGATCGACTAGTGGCGAGGCGGTCGTTATCTGTGAGCTACCAGCCCAACGCGAGTAGCCTGGCGGCGTGAATGTCCACAGGATGCGACCGCTCGTCGCGTCAAGCGCGAGCGTCTTGCCGTAAGTCGTCGTCACCACCACCACGCTGTGGGTGGCGCCGGAGACCGTCGCTTCGTGCAGGTAGGCAGGGGACGAGTCGACCGTGCCAGGTAGGTTGACGGTCACGCGACGAAGGTGAGTGACGTTGGCTTCTGCGATCCCGGTGGAGAGCGAGCTCGCGTCTGTGCGTTGCGGGTTCAAGCCAAACTCGGGCCAGTCGAGCAGCCGCCCGCTTGAAGTATGCGCCGGGCTTGGGATCGCCGCCGCACCGGCTGTCGGTGCCGGCATGTTGGCGGGGCTGTTCCCGCAGGCGGTGAGTAGGGCGCATACGACAAGCACCGCGGTCAAGCGCGCGGTGTAGGCCGTGCGGGGAGGCACTCCGAGGTTGTATCGCACTCGTGCTCAGACCGCCCGTACTTGTGCGTGTATGCCCCGCGCCTTTAGCAGTCGCGCGATGTCGTGGGGGTCGCTTGTGAGGACGGTGTCGCCGTCTCTCGCAAGCAACGACACCGATGCGTCCACGACGTCATTGGTTCCACTATGCGCCAACAGGCTGCCGCAATCACGGGCTCGCGCTCGGTCGAGGTCTTGCTCCACGAAACCAACGAGTGCGCGGGTGAGCCTTGCTTGTCGCGCGGGGTTACGCCACACCTGAGCCACACATGCGGTTGACGTAACGGCCTCGGCGCCACTCCGGACCGCCGTCGCCAGAAGTACCGCGACTGCGCGATCGCCTCGCTCGAGAGCGATCAGCGCTCCGCTGTCGAAGACGAGGGCAGCCATTTGCGAGCCTCGCTTATCTCCTGCTCGGTGAACGGTCCGCCGGTCTCCTTCGCTATCTCCTCGGCGACGGCGAGAAGCGCGTCGGCGCGCAAGCGGGCGGATGCGGCGGCTGCGAGCCAACCGGACACTCCCTCCGACCCCGCGGCCTCCCGCACACGCTCGTAGAGCGAGTCTTCGAGACTCACGCTTATCTTTGCCACATCCACCATAGTAGCACCAAAGGTACTACCAACGTCGGCGGAATGTTCGGTGAAATATTGGGGAGACAGTTGTTGGCGCATAGGGCGATTGTGCAGGTCGTGTGCGACGGTACTCGGCGCGCATCTGGTTTGTCGGCGCTCGGAAGCGCAATAGCTGGGCTATCCTCGGTCGCTCACCGAACGGGAAGGCGGATGGGCATGGCCAAGACACCACGCGTGGGCGAGCAGGCGCCGGACTTCGAGCTTCAGGGCACGAGCGGTCCGTTCAAGCTCTCAGAGCACCGTGGGGAGCGGGTGGTGTTGCTCTTCTACCCGGGGGACAACACGATGGTGTGCACCAAGCAGTTCTGCTCCTACCGCGACCGCGCCGAGGACTTCGCTTCGCTAAACGCCACCGTGGTGGGGATCTCCTCGCAAAGCCTCTCCTCGCACGAGGACTTCAAGGCCAAGCACGGCCTCAACGTGCCGCTGCTGGCTGACGAGGACAAGGCTGTGGCGAAGGCGTTCAGCGCGACGAGGCCAGGCGGTATGACGGCTCGCGCTGTGATCGTGATCGACGAGCAGGGGGTCGTGCGCCACCGCCACGACCACCGTCTCGGGCTCGACTACCAGACGGTGGACGAGCTCAAGGAGGCGCTGGGCTCGCTGGCATAGCGTTCGCCCCGAGTCAGCCGCCCGACGCCGGCGACACCTCGCGCTCTGCCGGTCGTGCTTCGGCGGTGCGGCGGGCGTGCAGCTCCATCAGCTCGACCTGCATGTTGCGCGGGCGCTCGCCCGGGCCCGGGGAGCGCCGCCGCCAGGTTCCCTCGGCGTCAAGCTCCCACGCGCTCTGGTTGTCGGCGAAGGCGCGTTCCAGCGTGTCCATCAGCTCGGCTTGCAGCTCGGTGGATTCGATTGGAGCGGCGAGCTCCACGCGGTGGTCGAGGTTACGGGGCATCAGATCGGCTGAGGCGATGTACACGGTGCGCTCGCCACTACGTTCGAACGTGTACACGCGGGAGTGCTCCAGCAGCCTCCCCACCACCGACACCACGCGAATGTTCTCCGAGATCCCAGGCAGCCCGGGGCGCAGGCAGCAGATGCCGCGCACGTTGAGATCCACCCGCACCCCTGCGCGCGAGGCGCGGTAGAGCGCACGGATGCAGTGACCGTCTACGAGCGCGTTCATCTTCATCGCGATCCGCCCGGGCGACTCGGGCGTGTGCGCGGCGATCGTGGCGTCGATCTCCGCGATCAAGCCCTCGCGCAGGTGGGCTGGTGCGATCAGCGTCTTGCGGTAGCGCAGCGGGCGACCGTACCCGGTGAGGTTATTGAACATTTCCGCCACGTCCGCGCCGATTTCCTCGTCGATCGTGAAGAGACCGAAATCGGTGTAGAGGCGGGCGGTGGCGGAGTGGTAGTTGCCGGTCCCCACGTGAACGTAGTTGCGCACCCCGTCGCCCTCTCGGCGCACCACCAGCACACACTTCGCGTGGGTCTTCAGGGCGGGTTGTCCGTAGACGACGTGCACCCCCGCCTCCTCGAGCGCCTTGGCCCAATGGATGTTCATGCGCTCGTCAAAGCGCGCGGTGAGCTCCACCAGGGCCACCGCCTGCTTGCCACGCTCGGATGCCGCGATCAGGTCGGGCACGAGCGGTGAGTCGTCGCTTGTGCGGTACACGGTCTGCTTGATGGCGAGCACGTTGGGGTCGGCGACGGCCTGTTCGACGAAGCGCTCCACCGAGGTGGCGAACGAGTCGTAGGGGTGGTGGACGAGCACGTCCCCCTCGCGCATCGCGGCGAACACGTCGGGGCGCTCCCCCTCGTGGCGCAAGAGGCGCGGGTGGGTCACCGGTGCGTACGGGGGGTTACGAAGCTCGGGCATGCCGGGGAGCTTTGCGACTTGCCAGAGGGCGCCCATGTCGTGCAGCCCCGCGACGGGATACACCTCGTCCTCGCGCACTCCCAGCAGCCCCACGAGCTCCTCGCGCAAGCGCTCGGAGCAGTCGGCGCCGATCTCCACGCGCACGATCTCCCCGAAGCGCCGGCGGCGCAACTCGTCCTCTACCGCCTGCAGGAGGTCGGCGGCGTCGTCTGACACCTCCAAATCGGCGTCGCGGGTGACCCTGAAAACGTCGCACTCGACGATCTCCATGCCGGGGAAGAGGGCGTCGAGGTGGTGGGCGATCACATCCTCGAGTGGCACGAGCGTGGTGCCCTCCGAGGAGGAGCGCACCGTGACGAAACGGGGGAGGATCTCGGTAGGGACCTTCACGCGCGCGAACACGGTCTCGCCGCTCGAGGGATCGCGCACGAGCACGGCGAGACTGAGCGAGAGGTTCGAGATGTAGGGGAAGGGCCGTCCGGGCGCCACGGCGAGGGGAGTGAGCGCCGGGAATATCACGCGGCGGAAGTGCTGGGCCAGGTAGGTGCGCTGGGGATCGTCGAGCTGCTCAAAGCTCACTACCCGCACGCCTTGCTCGAACAGTGCGGGGCGTAGATCCGCTTCAAAGCATCTGCTCAGGCGCTCCCCCAGCTCGAGCACACGCTCGCGGATCGCCTCGATGGTTTGCGTCGGGGTACGCCCATCCTGGCTTGGGTTCTCTACCCCTGCGTCGATCTGGTCGTGTAGGCCGGCGACGCGCACCATGTAGTACTCGTCGAGGTTGGTGGTGTAGATCGCGCAGAACTTGAGGCGCTCGATCAGCGGCGTTGAGGAGTCCTCGGCGAGTTGGAGCACGCGCTCGTTGAAATCGAGCCACGAGAGCTCTCGGTTGATGTAGAGCGAGGGGTCGTGCAGCCGGTGGTGGTGCTCGCCAGGGGTGTGCCCGTCGTGGCCTTGGTGCTTCTGTTCTTTGCTCGTGGTGGCGTTCAAGTTCATCTATGCTCGCAGAACCGATGGCAATGGCCCGTCAGCTCTGGCTGCTTCGTCACGCCGACGCGGAGCCTCACGGCACGCGTGCGGACGCCAACAGGATGCTCACCGAGCGCGGCAAGCGTCAGGCGGGCGTCGCCGGGCGGGCGTTCGCGCAGGCGAAAGTGAAGTTCGCGGCTGCGCTTTCCAGCCCCAAGGCGCGGGCGCGCGAAACGGCCGAGCTGGCGCTCGCCGAGATGGGCGACGCCCAGGGAGGATTCGAGTTGCACCAGCCCCTCGCCGGTGGTTTTCGCGCGGAGCAGGCGCTGGAGGCGTTTGCTGACAACGCGGCGGAGGGATCGCTGCTGCTCGTGGGTCACGAGCCCGACCTCTCAAATGTGGTGGGGGAGCTCACGGGTGGCCGCGTGGACCTGAAGAAGGGTGGTGTGGCTGTTGTGAAGCTAAGCGGGGGCGGTGGTGAGCTCGTACTGCTGCTGCGCCCCGCCGAGCTCGCTCTGATCGCGGGGGCCGTCGACCTCGCTGTCTAGCGCTCCGGGCTTGGCGGGGGCGGCGAGGTGGGTCTCGGCGGCGCCGCCGCCGGCAGGCTCAGCGGCGAAGCGATAGCCGATACCAAAGTGGGTGTGGATGTAGCGCCAGTCAGGCGATGCCTTCTCGAGCTTCTGGCGGAGCTTGCGCACGAACACGTCCACCGAGCGGTCGCCGCGCACCATCGCGTAGCCCCACAGGCGGGAGTAGATCTCCTCGCGCTCGAGCACGCGCCCTTCGCCGCCCGCGAGCAACTCGATGAGCTCGAACTCACGTCTTGTGAGCTCCAGGCTTCGTCCTGCCACGAACGCTTGGAAGCGGTCGGAGCGGATCTCCACCTCGCCGGCCGACACGGGCTTTGACTCGGTCCGTGCGGTTGTGCGG
>JBOGYB010000017.1:0-11089 GCA_050696555.1 Solirubrobacteraceae bacterium
CATCGGCGCGAATGTTCTCATCACCAACGATCACGAGCGCTTGCGCGCCGCCGCGGGGCTCATCGTTCCGGGCGTCGGGGCGTTCCCACGCGGGATCTCCAACCTGCATGCTCTCGGGCTGGATGAGCTGCTGCACGAGCGGCTCTCCCGGGGTGTGCCGGTACTTGGCATCTGTCTAGGAATGCAGCTTGCCTTCGACCGCACCACCGAGCAGGGTGGCGCTGAGGGTCTCGGTGTGATCCCCGGCGAGGTACGCGTGCTCGAGCACGCTGAGCTGAAGCTCCCCCACATCGGCTGGAACGAGGTCACCCTGCTTACGCCCTCTCCGCTAACCGAGGGCCTTCCCGAACGGTGCGCCTTCTACCACGTCCACTCCTTTGCCCCCATACCAACTCACCCCGAGGATGTTCTGGGAACCTCCGTCTATGGCTCCCCGTTCGTCTCCGTTGTCTCCCGCGGGGGCTTTTATGGAGTGCAGTTTCACCCGGAGAAGTCCTCCGCCGCCGGGCTACGCCTGCTCGCCAATTTCGCCCGTATTTGCTCCACGGCCGCGGTAACGGTCGCCGCTTCGTCGTGAAGCTGTACCCAGCGATCGACATCCTTGGCGGCCACGCCGTGCGGCTGGTGAAGGGCGATTTCGACGCCAAGAAGGTCTACGACGAGGACCCCCTCTCGGCCGCCACCGGCTGGGTGGAGGCGGGCGCGCGCTATCTGCATGTAGTCGACCTCGACGGCGCTAAGCAGGGCACCCCCACCAACCTCCATCATCTCCGCCGCATCGCCTCCGAGCTGGGCGTGCCGGTGCAGTTCGGCGGAGGTCTCCGCTCACCGCAGGCGGTGTCCGACGCCTTCGAAGCCGGTGTCTCCCGCGTGATCCTCGGTACCGCCGCATTCACCGACCCCGGGTTCTTGACGGACACACTCAAGCGCTGGCCAGGACAGGTGCTCGTGTCAGTGGACACCCGTGGGGGGAAGGTATCAACAGCAGGGTGGACTGAGACGCTCGACCTCACCACCACTGACGTCGTGGAGCGTCTGTGGTCCCAGGGCGCCACCGACCTGGTTTACACCAACGTCGACCGCGACGGCATGCTCGACGGCCCCGACCTGAAAGAAGTCGGAGACATCACCACTGCCGTCAAGGGAAGCATCATCTATTCGGGGGGTATTGGCGCCCTTGCCGACCTGGAGGGGCTGGTGGCGTTGAAAGCTCCCCAACTCGGTGGGGTCATCGTCGGGAAGGCCCTCTACGAGCGGCGGTTTACCGTCGCTGAGGCACTTGCCGTGCTTGACGGCGATATGCCGGATTAAGGCGCGCTTGTGATCAGCTTGCCCGAGGGTGAGATCACGTACCAATGCCCCCCATAGCTTTCTGTCCCCTCACCGCTTGCGACTCCGGGCGATGTGTCTCCCGTGTATGAGTGGAGAACATGACCTGCGAACTTCACCACGCGGTCGCCCACTTCATGGTGTTCGGGGTCTGATTCGGTGCTCACCAGCGACTCTTCCAGCTCCGGCGAGGTATCGATCGCCATTTCGATGTTGAGCATGATCGGAGGCCACGTACCCGCACACCCCCCCGTGCACCCCGCCGACCCGTTTTTATTGGGAACGAATGCGTACAACGCGAACCCTTTACCGTTGACCAGCACTTCCCCCACACGGGGCAGTCGTTTTACGATGACGTGTCTAGTGTTGGCCGCGCTCACCGGCCCTGGGTGGATGTAGAGGGTTTCGGTCTTACCCTGCACGGTTCTCGTGCGGGTCTGGATCGTGTTCGTGCCCACATAGAGCGTGCCGTTTGCGCCCACCGTCACACTCCTTGTGTGCGTCGCATCGCCGCAGCCAAACGCCGTCAAGGCGACAACGACCGCCGCGGATATGAGGCACAACCTGATCACGTTCCGGATTGTACAAGTCATTCCAACTGTCGGTGTGACGCCGCCTTGTTGCTAGAGGCAGTTGCTCGAAGGTATGCCCCGCTTGTGACAATGCGCGACGGGTGAGCGGCACATCTCCCAATAGTTGGCATGATTGGTAACATCGGGTGGTGTCGGTTCCTCGACGCATAACGGGAGGTCCCGGGCGATTGAAGCCAACCCTGGCCGCACTAGCGGTTACGGCGCTCTGCTGGGGCGCTCTCGCCTGTGGGAGCTCTCACAACGACGTGAGGACCTCGACAGTTGCCGAGTCCTCCACCACTACCACCTCTGGTGCACGCGCTGCCAATGGCTTCGGACTCGCCATCAACGATGCCGACGACGCCGACGACTGGTCCACGAGAAACACTAAGGGTGAGAAGACCGACGACGAAGAAGTCGACCACTACGCTCATCTCGCGTCCCCGGTGGACAAGCGCACCGTTACCGCGTTTGCCACCCGCTATATCAGAGCCGCTGCCGCCGAAGACGGTGTCGCTGCCTGTGCGATGCTTGTGCCAAGTCTCGCAGAAGGCGTTCCCGCCGAGTTTGGCAAAGCTAGATCCGGCTTGCCCTATATGCATGGTTCCACCTGTGCGGCTGTTGTGTCCGGGCTGTTCAAGCACTTCCACCGGCAGTTCGTGACCGAGGCCGCTCGTCTGAAGGTGACGACGGTGCGAGTGGCAGGCCGCACCGCGTTTGCCCTACTCGCCTTCAGGGGGCTCCACGAACGACGTTACATGGGGTGGGAAAGATCGGGCAAGGAATGGAAGCTTGAAGCTCTGCGCGACAGTGAATTCCCCTAGACGTAGATGACAAGGAAGACCACACTGAAACCGTTGGCGACGGCTTTCGCGACGGGGTTTCTGTGTATGAGCGTGCTTGCGTGTGCGCACTCCGCCAAAAGCACCACTTCGGTATCGGGGACCGCGTCGGTCTCCACCACGACGGTGACACCCCCCGGCGGTTATCTCAAACGCGACGGCGACGGATCGTACGACGACAAGGGGGGAAACCCCTACTACGCGCACCACCGCGACGATGACGAAATCTTCCTCGCCACGTACGGTCGAGAGGCTGATCGAGTGGACAAGCGGACGATCACCGCGATGGTGAAGCGCTATTACGCCGCTGCTGTCGCCGGCGAAGGGGCGAAGGCTTGCGCATTGCTCCTCCCCAGCCTGGTGAAGGCCACCGTAGAAGTCCACGGTCAGGTAGTCAACGGGAGCGCCGCCTATGACAGTGCCTGTGCGCCGATCATGACGTCGATGTTCAAGCGCCAACATCAGGAACTGCTCGCCGACGAAGTCGCCACCATGAGGGTGCTCGACGTTCACGTCAAGCGCAATATGGGCGTGGTGGTCCTCGGCTTCAGGAGGGTCCCCGAGCGCGTGATCTTGATCGCTCGCGAAGGCACCAACTGGATGATCGACGGGCTCCTGGACGGCGAAATGACCTGACCACTCACCAACATACGTGACCGTGTTCTCGGTACCGCCTGTCTGGCAATAGTCGCTACCGTGACCCCATGCACTACAAGCGCGTGATCCCATGCCTCGACGTCGACGCGGGCCGTGTCGTGAAGGGCGTTGAATTCCTCGATATCCGCGACGCGGGGGACCCTGTGGAGCTTGCCGCCCACTACGACCGCGAGGGCGCCGACGAGTTGGTGTTCCTCGACATTACCGCCACTCACGAGCGCCGCGACACGATCGTGAAGCTCGCGCGATCCACCGCCGACGACGTGTTCGTCCCCTTCACCATCGGTGGGGGGATCCGCTCGGTGGAGGATGCTCAGGCTGTTCTCGACGCGGGCGCCGACAAGGTGTCGGTGAACTCCGCCGCGCTCTCCTCTCCCGAGCTGATCGACGAGCTGGCGGGGGTGTTCGGCGCGCAGTGCGTAGTCCTCGCCATCGACGCGAAGCAGACTCCGGTGCCCGAAGGCAACTCGAGCTCGAACGGGTCCATCGCGAACGGCTCCGCCGCCGGCTCCACAAAGGAGCCGCGCTGGGAGGCATACCTCGCCGGCGGTCGCACCCCCACCGGTCGCGACGCGGTGGCGTGGGCTCGCGAGGGCGCGGAGAGGGGCGCGGGAGAGATCCTGCTCACGAGCATGGACCGCGACGGTACCTCCGATGGATACGACCTCCCGCTCACCGCAGCTGTCGCCGCTGCCGTGGATGTCCCCGTGATCGCCTCCGGGGGCGCGGGCGAGTTGCGGCACCTCGTCGAGGCGCTGCAAGCCGGAGCGGATGCCGTCTTGTGTGCCTCCATCTTCCATTACAACCGACACTCCATCGCCGACGCGAAGGCTCATCTCGCTGCCGCGGGTATCCCAGTGCGCATCGATTGACCGCTCCGGGGGAACGAATCGTCGAAACGGGAGTCACTACCGAGAGAGCGGGAACTAACCGGGGGATGGGCATGACGACTGGCGACACCAACAATCGTGCGCAGGCGAATGGGCGCATCGGCGAGCCCACTTTTGAGGGTGGGACGGTGCTCGAGCGCCTGCGCCGGCTCCCAGGAGGAGCAGAGCTGCTGTGTGTCGCCGAGGAGCAGGGTGGGGGCATCGAGCTCGTGGGGGGGGCGGTGCGGGACATCATGCTCGGTGTTCGTCCCCGCGAGCTTGACGCGATCGTATCCGCCGAGGTGGAGCAAGTGGCGCAGCTGCTCGCCGCCCGCATAGGAGGCGAGGTGACCCTGCACGAGCGCTTTGGCACCGCCGTCGTGAGCTCCCCCGCGGCGGGCGTGGATCTCGCCACCATTCGTGCCGAGACCTACCCAGCCCCTGGGGCCCTGCCGGAGGTGCGCTCTGGCTCCCCTGAGGAGGACCTGCGCCGGCGTGACTTCACGGTCAACGCGATCGCCGTCTCCCTTGCCGGTGAGCATGCGGGTGAGGTGCGATCCGCGGAGGGAGCGCTAGATGACCTGGCCGCGCGCCGTCTGCGGGTGCTTCACGACCGCAGCTTCCTCGATGACCCCACCCGCATCATGCGCCTCTACCGGTACTCCACCCGACTTGGCTTCGAGGTCGAGTCGCACACCGCCTCTCTTGCCGCTGCCGCGATGAAGCAGGGGGCGTTGAAGGCCGTCTCCGGTCAGCGCCTCGGCGCGGAGCTACGACTGGCCTTCGCCGAGCCCGACCCGCTGCGGGCGCTCTCAGAGTTCGACCGTCTAGGGGTGCTCACCGCGTGGGAGCCGGGGGTGAGCTTCGACGAGCACGTGGTACGCACCGCCCTCGAGGTGCTCCCCCCCGACGGGTCCCAACCGGTGCTGTTCGCCGCCGCGCTGATGCTCGAGCTCGCGCACAACCTCGACCACGAGGAGACCGAGCCCGCGATGCGGGAATTCATCTACGACCTCGAGCTCCCCTCGGGGGTGGGGGACCGTGTGTTTGGCGCCGCCGTGAGCGCCGCGTTCGTCACAGAGGCGGTCGTCGCCACCGATACCACCGCCGAGCTGCTCGAGCTCACCGACGGCGCCCCCGTGGAGTCGCTCGCGCTTGCCGCGGCGATCCGTGACATGGAGGACGGCCCCCACTCCTACGGGAGGATCGTGATCGAAGGGTGGATCCGCGAGCAACGCCACATCGCCCTCCAGGTCACAGGCGACGATCTCATCGCCGCCGGGATTCCCGAGGGACCGGAGGTGGGGTTGCGCCTGGAAGAGTCCTACAGGCTGTTGCTCGAAGAACGCATCACTCCCGGACGCGACACCGAGTTGCGAGCGGCGCTTGAAGCGAAAATATGAGGATATGAGCCACGACCACACACCCCATGAGCTCCCCGGGGGAGGACGGGCGGTGTTCACCTCACGTCCGCACGGCAACATGTCGAGTGTGGGCGGGGAGGGCTCCGAGCACGGGTTGCGCTCACGTGAGCGACTCCGCGATGCGCTTGGGATAAGGGGGTTCGCGCGCGGCTACCAGGTGCACGGCGCCGTCGTAGGGCGTGTGCACGCGGGCTCCTCGACTCCCGAGGACAGTGGCACCCAGCCAACGTTCGAGGCCGACGGTCACGCGGTTGCCGCCCCCGGTGTCGCCGCGATGGTGCTCACCGCGGACTGCATCCCCGTGGTGCTTGGAGCGGAAGGGGCGGTCGCCTCCCTCCACGCCGGCTGGCGAGGCCTTGCCGCGGGTGTGCTCGAGGAGGGTGTTCTTGCTCTGAGCGATGTGGGCGGAGGGGGGGAGATCGCCGCGATCGTCGGCCCCTGTGCCGGCTGCTGCTGCTACGAGGTCGGCGAGGAGGTGCACGGGGCGTTCGCCGGCGCCCACCGCCACGGCTCTCACATCGACCTGCGCGCTATCGCGCACGAGCGGCTGCTTGCCGCCGGCGTCTCCGAAGTGCGCGACGTCGAGGTGTGCACGATTTGCGACGAGCGCTATTTCTCCCACCGTCGTGAAGACCTCCGCGCCGGGCGCCAAGCGGCCCTTGCATGGCTGAGCTGATCACCGGCCTTCAGGTCGAGCGGGTGCGTGCCAACCTGGAGCGCATACGCGGCGAGGTCTCCGCTGCCGCCGAGCGCGCAGGCCGCGACGCGACCTGTGTCGAGGTGCTGGCCGCCTGCAAGTACCTCCCCTGCGAGGAGCTTCCCGTGCTTGCCGCCGCGGGGATCGCACTCGTGGGGGAGAACCGCGCGCGGGATCTCGCCGAGAAGGCAACCGCGCACGGAGACCTGTTCACCTGGGACTTCATCGGAGCGCTCCAGAGCAAACACATCCGCACGATCGTCCCGCATGTACGTCTCATCCACTCACTCGCCACCGAGTCGGCGCTGGAGGCGCTTCACCGTCATGCCCACCGCGCGCGCTCCGGTATGGAAGTGCTCGTCGAGGTGAATCTCGCCGCCGACCCCTCGAAGGCGGGGATCGCCCCCGAGCAGCTCGCCGGGTTCATCGACCGCTCGCCCTTCCCCGTGGCGGGACTGATGACGATGCCCCCGCTCGCCCCCGACCCCGAGCAGAGCCGTCCCTGGTTTCGCCGTCTGCGCGCGCTTGCTGCCGAGTACTCCCTACGGGAGCTCTCGATGGGCACCACCCAGGATTTCCCGGTTGCCGTGGAAGAGGGCGCGACGATTGTGCGCATAGGCACACGGCTGTACTCCTAAAGGGTAGGATGAGCAGGGAAAGTCCTGCTTTCACCGAAATATCCCCCCAGATGGCATTCCGCGATTCCTGGCACCGCGCGCTCGTGTACTTCGGCTTGGCCGAGGAGTATCACGACGACTACGACGAACCCCCCCACGAGGAGGAGATCGCCGACCGCTATCGCGAGCGCCCGAACGTACGGCGTCTCTCGCCACGCCGCCGTCGAGACGAGTTCGACGACATCTTCGCCGACGACGAGCCCCGTGGGCGTCCCACCACAGTCCTGCGTCCCGTGGGTCGTGGCAACGGCGACGTACGTGTCCATCTAGTCATCCCCAAGTCCTTCAACGACGCCCAGCAGATCGCCGACAAGTTCAAGGACTCGATCCCGGTCATCCTCAACCTCCAGGGCGCCGACACCGAACTGTCAAAGCGCCTCATCGACTTCGCCTCCGGTCTCACCTACGCACTCGACGGCGGCATGCAGAGGATCGCCGACAAGGTCTTCATGCTCACCCCCCGCAACGTCGAGATCTCAGCCGAGGAGCGGGCGAGGTTGATCGAAAAGGGCTTCTTCAACCAGTCGTGACCCAATTCGGGTCGCTAGCCTGAGGCGTCCATGAACGTAGGTCTTATCGGTTGCGGCAACATGGCCCGGGCAATGGCCCGCGGGTGGGGGCGCCCGGTGCTCTGCTACGACCCACTCTCCTCCCGCTCCGAGGCGCTTGCCGCCGAGACCGGGGGGGAGGCACTCGCATCCAACGCCGCGCTCGCCGATCGAGCCGACCTCGTGGTGCTCTGCCACAAGCCCGCCCAGCTGCTCGACGTGGCGCAGGAAGTCGCCCCCCGCGCGAAGGCGATCGCCTCGATCCTCGCCGCCACCCCGCTCCCCGCGCTCAAGCACGCCTACCCGGGGATTCCCGTCCATCGTTTCCTCCCCTCGCTCCCCGCGGAAGTAGGCCGCGGGGCGATCGTTCACGCCGCCGACCCCTCCCTCGAACAGGACTCCACGCTCGGAAGGGCAGACACGCTCGATACCGAAGTCCGCGACCTGTTCGCCCAGCTCGGCACACTCGTCACGCTCGAGGACTCCCTCGTGGATGTCGCGATGGGGCTCATGTCCTGTGCCCCCGCTTACATCGCGCTCGTCGCCGAGGCCCAGGTAGACGCGGGTATCCGCCGTGGTATCCCACCCGCTCAGGCCTCCGCGCTTGTCACAGAGACGCTCGCCGGCACCGCGGAGCTGCTGCGCAACCGCGACTACGACACGCTTGCCGTGCGGCGCGAGGTCACCTCTCCGGGTGGCACCACCGCGCGCGGGCTTGCCGCGCTCGAGCGTGGGGGCATCCGCACCGCTTTCTCCGATGCCCTCGATGCCGTGCTGGGGGAGAGCCGATGACACCGCGCTTCTCGCACCCCTCCACGGTGAGCATGGGGGAGGGTGGGGTGTGACGCTGCTGCTCGCTTCCGCCCGCACCGAAATCGCCGACTATCTGTCGACGCTGATCTACATCTACACGCTGCTCATCATCGTCTACATAGTCGTCCAGCTCCTGTTCGCCTTCGGTGTGCGCCCTCCTTACTCGCGCGCCTCCGACGCCGTGTTGACGTTTCTAAGAGACGTGTGCGAGCCCTACCTGCGCATCTTCCGTCGCTTCATCCCGATGGTGGGCGCCTTCGACTTCTCTCCCATCGTCGCCATCCTCGTGCTCTCACTCGTCGGCAACCTCATCGTCAGCGTCATCCACGGTTGACTACTGCGATGCGCCCCGCCGGCACCCTTGCCCGCGCGTGGGTCTACACGGCGATCGTGGCGTCCGTAGTCGTATCCCTCGACCAGCTCTCCAAGGCCGCGATCCGCGACTCCATCACCCCCGGGGAGACCCACTCGGTTCTGCCGGGGGTGCAGTTCGTCAACACCCGCAACCGGGGTGTCGCCTTCGGCTTTCTCCCCGGCCGCTACCTCGTCGTCTCGATCCTCGTCGTCGTAGCGCTGCTCGTGCTCGTCGTGTACTTCACTCGCAACTACTCCCGCCCCCTCATCTGGCTTCCCACCGGGATGCTCATCGGGGGGGCTTTCGGCAACATCCTCGACCGTATCCGCTCAGGGTCGGTCACCGACTTCGTCAAGTTCCCGCTCGGGTGGCCCCCGTTCAACCTCGCCGATGCCTCCATCACGATCGGGGTCTTGCTGCTGCTCCTGCTCGCCGAGCGCCGCGAATGACCCAAGAGCTCGAGATCCTCTTCCGTGACGAGCACCTGCTGGTCGTGGACAAGCCCCCCGGCCTGGTGGTGCATCCCGCCCGCGGTCACCGCGAGGGCACCCTCTCCCAACTGCTCGCCGACTCCACGGTCGGGGCGGCAAGTGGGGGGGATCCGGATCGCCCGGGTATCGTCCACCGTCTCGACCGTGACACCTCGGGGCTGCTCGTAGTCGCCTGCTCGGAGGAGTCTCACGCGCTGCTGCAAGCCGCGCTGCGTGACCGCCTCGTCGAGCGCGAATACATAGCGCTCGTGGAGGGGCTCCCGCCTGCCCGCACCGGTACGATCGAGGCGCCCATCGCTCGCCACCCACGCATCCGCACACGCATGGCGGTCGACCCCTCCGGGCGCGAAGCCCGCACCCATTTCGAGCTGCTCCAGCGCCTCCCCAACAGCTCGCTTCTCCGCTTGCGCCTGGATACCGGCCGCACCCACCAGATCCGGGTTCACTTGCAAGCTATCGGCCATCCGGTGATGGGCGACCCCGAGTACGGCACCCCCGGACTGCTTGGATTGAAACGCCAGTTCCTGCACGCCACGCGCCTCTCCTTTCCCCATCCCATCACCGGCGAGCAGATGGAGGTCGTCTCGCGGCTCCCTCCCGACCTGCGCGAGGCGCTCGAGCGGGCCGGCGGTACGGTCGAGCCATAAGGCATCGAATTTCCTCGCATGCCCGTGCCGGACGGGCACAGAGCGTAGGAGCCGCCACACCCCCCTTCGGCTATCCTGGGCCGTCGTAGCTCAACTAAACGCCGTGCCACTGTGCATCGTGGCCCTGCCCGCATCACGCCATCCCGGCGCATGATCCGGGTCCGCGAACGCAACCACGGACAAATCGACATCAAATAAGGGAGCACCCCGTGAGCCAGGTAGGAATCGCGGACCTGCTTGAGGCTGGAGTTCACTTCGGTCATCAAACACGCCGCTGGAACCCGAAGATGCGCCGCTTCATCCACGGCGAGCGCAACGGCATCTACATCATCGACCTGCTGAAGACCGCAACGCTGTTGCAGCAGGCCCAGGAATTCGCCTCCGAGATCGCCCACCGTGGCGGCACCGTGCTGTTCGTCGGCACCAAGAAGCAAGCCCGCGACGCCATCAAGGAGATCGCCGAGGCAGCGGACATGCCCTACGTCAACAACCGTTGGCTCGGCGGACTGCTCACCAACTTCCAAACCATCAATCTCCGCATCCGTCGCCTGCATGATCTCGAGCGCTACGAGGCGGAGGGTCAGCTCGCGCTGCTCCCCACGCGTGAGCGTATGGCCGCGCTTGCCGACCTCGCCAAGCTCCGCGCGAACCTCGGCGGCGTCAAGAACATGCAGCGCACTCCCTCCGCCGTCTTCGTCATCGACCTCAAAACCGAGGCGATAGCGGTGCGCGAAGCTCAGCGTTTGCGCATCCCCGTCATCGGCCTGGTTGACACCAACTGCGACCCCGATGGCATCGACTTCGTCATCCCCGGCAACGATGACGCGATGCGCTCCTGCGCGCTCATCACTAAAGCTATCGGTGACGTAGTCGCTCAGGGTCACGCCGTGTTCCGTGCCGAGGAGGAGAAGGCCCGCCAGGAACGCGCCGAGCAGGCGAAGCGCGAAGCCGAGGAGCGCGCGAAGCGCGAAGCGGAGGAGAACGCCAAGCGGGAGGCCGAGGAGAACGCGAAGCGGGAGGCCGGGGAAGCCGCGGCCAGGGAGGCCGCCGAGAAGCAGGCCGCCGCCGCTGCCGCGGCACAGGCTCAGGCGGCGGCTCCGCCGGCAGAGCCCGCCGCACAGACTGCTTCCGCGGAGCCCGTCGCACCAACAGAGTCGCTCGCTCAGGT
>JBOGYB010000018.1:0-10987 GCA_050696555.1 Solirubrobacteraceae bacterium
CTCCTGTGCTCCCCAGTGTTAGCGCGAGCACGGTGATCGAGCCCGCGAGGAGTCCTGCCAACTTTCGTCTCATATTGTCTATCCTTTGGTTTGCTGTATCCCCGGCGACGCCAGCACCCATCGCTGCCGTCGCCGGACGCCTTTCACCCACAGGACAAGGGGAGAAACCCTTTGCGCGCGGGCGCTAAATCAGTCTGCGAGATCCTGAACAGTGCGATCCTTCACGCAGGCGTACGCCATGTCTTAGGCGCGTGTTCTATAACGAGGCAGGCGACGACGGCGAGACCACGCCGCCACCGGCGCGGTCTCATCTCTTCTTTGCGTGCCTGCCCTTCGTTTTCGTGTGCTTCTTGGCCTTGGGGCAACCGGTGACCGCGATCGGGGTGTTCTGGTGGATGATCGCGCCGTTTTGGGCGGTGAACGCGGTTGGCATCTTCAGCTTGGTTTTGCAGAGGTTCCCGCCGGGAGCCGCGAGCGCAGGGAACTTGCCCTGGGGGAGGGTCAGTTCGAACGTTCCCACGGGGACATCCGGGATCGTGCGGAACGTGCTCGAGGTGATCCCCTTCTTTTCGTCTATGAACGTTTCCGAATGTAGCTGCACGGTCACGCCGTAACCGGAGAGCACGACGACCAGTTCGGGGAATTTCTGTCCACCGTGACTGACGAAATAGACGGGACCAGTCAGCGGGACTGGCAGTACGGGTGTGATCGCCTTCGCTGTGCCGATCCGTGACGCCGGCCCGCACGCCGCGGGGTTAGTGTTGAACACTTTGTCCGGACATGCCTGTTGCAACGTCTTCAATTGCGAGGGCAACTGCTTGGGCAAGCTCACCTTCACCGAGCGAATGTTCGCCTGCGAGGAGGCCTGGTTAGCTCCAAGGTTGCCTGTCGGGTACACGAGCTTTACATGCAAGCTCGCCCCTCTCGCCCGCGAGGCGTTACCACTGGTCGAGACCTTGAAGTCCGGCTTGAACTTCAAGGCCTGGCAGGACCCCATCTGGAAATGGCTTGACAGCGGTGCCGTGGCGCCTTCGGTGCTGGTCGCCGTGCCTGAGAAGCTCATTGGGGCGCAATCGGTCGGGTTGAACATGAATTCCGACCGGTCGATCACCGCGTTTATCGTGCGCAGGTCCGCCGGAACACCCTTCACGATCTGCGGCAGGGGGTCGGTCGTGACCGTGATCTGCGCCGTCAACGGGTCGACGTCGATGCGTCCCCGCACGACTTCGGTACCGAGATCGAACGGGCCCGCATGGATCGGCACCACAATCGACAAGCCAAACGGCGCACCCTCATACGGACCCGTCAGGTAGATCGGCGCCGGCGGCGAACCCGCCTGCGGAATGTAGAACGGGTACGGGCCAGGGCCCGCGCCGACGACGGTATGACCGATCTGCGAAGCGCTTGAGCACGTGCCCTGAGCCGCCTGCGGTTCCTGACAGAGCGAAACCTTCGCGATCATCCCAAGCAACCCCTCCGGGGTTTTGAACGACAATGTCTTTATCCGCTGCTGCCCATCACCACGCGAAAGCAACATCGTGAAGCTCGTATAGCCGCCAGCCTGATCGGTAGTCGCACCGGCGGTCATCGTCGGCGCGAACGGCATCGGCAAAGCGCAAGGCGAGCCACCTGGACCCGCATTGATCGCAAACGAGCTCAAGTCGAACTGATCGCCGATGAAAGGACTCGACCACGGCGTAAAGTCCGCATTCGCCTGATAGGTGCCACACGAGGTGGGGGTCGCGAGCGCCGCCTGCGCGCCCCCGCTGAAATTCAGTTTGAAATCCGTGAACGGGAAGTCCGGAGTGTTCTCGAACGTCGTCGTCAACTGCCCTGTCCGTTCGTCGAGGTGGACATCGCCGACGAGCTTCAGGTTCACGCCGTCGGCTGAGGCCGTGACCAGCAACTGCAGGTTCGGCGGGTTCGACGAAAGGATGTACACATTGCCCTGCATCTTGTCGCGCAGCAACGGGCTTGACACTTCGTCGGTGCCGACCTTCGAGGCCGACGGGCAAGACGCGGGTTTCTCGTTCACTTCGCCGCCCGGTTCGGTGCCCAACGACTCCTGCGAGGGCTGGCAGGCAGCCAGCCCGGTCGCCTGCCCAGGATTGATCGCGACACCTTCAGGCAGCACGACCGTCGTGTCCTTGAGCCCCGGTGTCTGCAGCCCTTCGGGATTCAACCCCTGTGGCATTTTCACGTCGACCGACAGGCCGGCTGGGGTGTCTGCGTATGTCGTGTCCGGAGCGATCGTGATTTCCGGTTTGAACGGCTGCAACGCTTCACAACCGGTGATACCGACGGGATTGCCCTGCTGATCCTGCAACGCGTACGTCGCAGGCGGAACGCGCAAGTTACTTTCAGTCCACGTTCCCACCTCTTCCGTGGAGAACACAGGTGGCGCGCCACAAGACGTCGGCAACGTCAGCAGTGGAGTCTGCGTCATGCCCGCAGGGGGATTGTGCTCGGGATCGCCCGGAACACCCCAGATCGTCGTCGTGTCGAACGTGATGTCCCGCTGGGGGAGATTGTCCGCGTGAGTGGTGATCCCGTTGTCGCCGCCCGTACGCACGCCAAAATCAAGGAATACCGGGGCGCCTTCGACAAACGCAAACTCCGCCGCGACGCCCGGCGGCGGCACCATGTTGTACACAGGTTTATTACCTATTATGAGCTCGGCGCCGAAAATAGTCGAACGGTTTTCGCCGACTACAGTATCGGGAGGGCATTCTTCACCGCCGAACCCTTCATCAAATAGCCTTCGAGGGCACTGTGGAACCGCCTGAGGGTCGCCGACGAGACCCGGCGGCGCATTCACGCGAAGGGAGCGGGCCTCTCCCCCCGCCGGAATCTCGCTACCAAGTGCGGGTTTGCCTTTGAAGCGTTCAGTCGGCACGTCGTTCAAGGAGAAGGCCACGGTCAGACTGTCGGGGTGCGAGCCCGCCTGTGTGTCGGGTGTGCCGTCGGCGTTTGTCAGCCATGCCGCCATGTTTGACAAACCCGCGCCCGCCGGGACCGATCCGAACGTCAACGGCACCGTTGCGCGTGTCGAGCTCAACGCGCCCCCGCCGCTCTCAGTCACTTGCGCCAGCGCGTTGCCGGACGCGTTCGCATCCACGCCTACTCGGATGACCAGAATCGTGATCTTGCCAGCTTCTATCGGCGGATTGACCTTGCACGTCACCGTCCGCGGAGCTTCATCGCATTCGCCGCCTTCACCACCGCCGTAATAGGTTCGTAGTTCCGCTTCCTTGACGGTCAGGCCTTCAGGCAGGGTGCTGGCAATGGTGGTCACTGTATTCGTTTGAGCCGCTCCCACGTTGTACAGGTACAGCACGACGTCGCCTTCGCCGCCGGGCGGCAGGTTCGTCGGAACGCTCCTGCCGGTCACCCTGAAGCCGGGTGCTGGCGTGACCGCCTGCGCCGTCGCGCATACCGCCAGCAACCCCGCAACGAGCACCGATGAGAGCAGATATCCAACCGTTCGCTTGAACGCCATCACTTCGTCCCCCCCATCGACCGCTTGGCTTTATTTCCGTACAGCTTGCGCGCCCTGGCTTCGCATACGACACGCTTGCGCTTCTGGCGCTTTCGATGACACGCCGCGAGCGCTCGCCTGAGCTTCTGAGCACGCGAGAGCGACTTGGGCTTGGAACCACCCGCGGATTCGCCGGGTCCAACGAAGTTCCCGACTCCGCTGAACGTAACGCTGGAAGGCGTCGCGAAGATCGGCGCCTGGCCGGGAGCGCCCTGACAGCCAGTGCCGGTGCATTGCGGCGGTGCGACCGGTTGCGCGCCGTCAACGCGCACGTCGTACACGTCTGCGTTTTCGTTGCCGTCTTCGACGACGAGCCGCTGCCGGGTGACCATGAACACGTCGTCGCCACTGACGCTCGCGTCGATCAAGAACGCCGCGCCCTTCAGACCGTCCGAGAGCAGGTACACGCAACCGACGCTTTCGTGGCACGGCCCACTGCCGTCGCGCTCCCACTCATACACGTCCTGTTCGCCGTTCACGTCCTGCGTGACAAGCGGCGCGGTACTGTCATAGAACACGCGGTCGCCGCCTTCGGAGATGTGACGATGCTCGTACACCACCTTCCCGCTCGCCTGCAGATAACCGCCGCTTGCCTGTGGACGGCACGAGGCGCAGAACAGGCTCCCGTCGCGCGTGTCGTACACATATACCTGTTCAGAGCCTTCGCCAGGATAGGCGCCGCTCGTCAGGTTCTCGTGCGCGATGAACACCAGCCCGCGCCCATCAGGCGTCAAGTTCGCAAGACGTTCGCCCAACTGAGCCTCCCAGTCGTGGTGATCGGCGGTGGACAGGGACGCCACGAACGCGATCCGTGACGCTCCCGCGTTCTGAGGGTCGGGCTCGTAGACATAGAGATTGTTCTGGCCCGCGACCGGAAGGCGTCCCGCCGTATTCGCCGGACCCGCCAGGGCTTCCTGGGAGACGAAGTACACGTATGCGCCGTCGGCGCCCGTTTCGTTGACCCCGATCACCCCCTGCACGCCGCCGCCCGAACCCGCGAGTTCAACGCGCGTCTCAGCTTCCACGTCGAAGCGCCACAGTTTCCCAGCTTCCACATAGAAGGCGTACTTTCCGTCGGGGCTAGCGTCCCAGAACTGGGCGGGGCCCTGAGACACCTGCATCGTGCTCGAGCCGTGCTCGCGCACATAGACGATACCTGGCCGAAATTCCACAGACCCTCCAAACACACCGGTTTCGACGGTCGACCAGAAGACCCGCGAGCCATCCGTCGAGATCGCGTGGACGAAGCCACGCTCCGGCCAATCTTCATTCCGCGGCTCGCCGCCGAACGTCGCGCCGGGCGCGAGCTTTCCATCCGGAAGCACGTTCACAAGGCTGACTTGACCTTCGACGGACATGTACAGCTCGTTGCGATCGCCGAGTCCTTCGAGCACACCCCTTCTTTCACTGCCACGTTCGAGTTCGAGGGCTTCCGCCATCTCTTCAGCTTCGGTCTTTAGCACGCCTTCCAATTCTTCCTGTAGCGGACCGCCTCCTTCCAGCAGCGAATCGTTGGCTTCAAAGAACAGATGACTCATATCCGCCGAGGATCCCGCATAAACGGGAAGCGGGAATGTACCCCCGACAATTCCGGCTGGAAACGCGCCAAAACCATATTCCACCGCGTCCGCTTTCCCCCGATGGGCCGGCTCCTTGGTGTATAGCGGCCGGTACATTTCTTCACTAAACTTACGCGCATACAGGCCCCGGAATAGATTGCTTGGTTTACCGGTCACTTCGTGCAGAGTGCTGGTAGTGAGGAAGGGCGCTTCGGCTTCTGCTGTGAGGATCCCGGTAGTGAGATCGCCCGAGAATGCCTCATACTGCGTGTAAAGTTGGCTCCCTGCGGGCGTGACGTCCGTCTGTGTCCAACCGCCCTGCGGCGAGCGCGCCGCCACGTACTCGTTTTCATCTGAGCCGTTGCCGCCTAGCGCGTTCTGCACGACGTAGGCCACCCTGTTGCCGTCCCTCGACGCTTGGAAAGGGTGTTCAGTGCCTTGCGGCGGGATTATCAGTCGTTGTCTGCTGTTGGTGAAAGGCTCCAAAACGTCCGCGTCGTGGTTGCTCGGCGGTGTGACCATTTCGTAGACGCGGTTGTCGGGGAGGCTAGCTTCGGGTGGGTAGGTCGTGAAGGTGAGGTCGTTACCGTCCTGGACACCTTCATGGTTGCTTGCGGTGAACCTGAAGTGGTATTGCGTGTTCGGCTGAAGCCCGGCGATCGCCACCGACACGGTCTGGGTACCCGAGGAGATGGTGGCGGGTGGGGTTTCGTTGCCGTACGCGCCGGTGGTGCCGTACTGGACGCTGTAGGCGGTATCGATGCCGCCCGTTGCGATTTCTGCGCTGACCGTGGCGCTCGCTGACCCCAGTTTCGACACGGCTTCGCCGCTGATGCTCGGCTTGGCCGGAAGCGTCGTGAACGCCACCGGCGAGCCTGTCGCGAACTGGCCCGTGCTGTTCCACGCGCGCAGGCAGAACGTGTATTGCGTGTTCGGTGCGAGCCCCGTCGCTTCGACCAGCACGGCTTCCTTTTCCGCACCGGTCGCTGCGGAGAGTTGTCCGGTGGAGCCTTCGCCTTCGCATTCGCTTGAGGAGCGCTTGTAGATGAATTCGTAGAACCCGGGTTCTTCTTCGCGACTACCGTTCGGGTTCAGCGTCCCGTGCAGCATCGCAGTGGAGGCGGTGATCGCGTCGGCGGCGCCTGTTTCCGGGGCTTCCAGTTCGTAACTGGTGGTGAATGTTTCCGGTGCGCTCAGCGTTTCTTCGCCGGTCATGTTACGGTCGAGCAGGCACACCGTGTAGGTCGTGTGGGATGCGAGACCGGAGATTTCTTCGTTCACTTCTTCGCTTGAGAAGCCGAACGAGAGGCCGCGGCGGGCCTTGCTTTCGCCTGTGCATATGCTCGGAGAGGCCGCGTACACGAATTCGTACGTGCCTTCCTGCGGCGGTTCGACGCCGGGGTTCAGGATGCCGTGCAGGAACGCGCTGGTGGCGGTACGCGATTCGACTTTCATCTGCGGCGCTTCCGGAGCCGCCGCCGACGCTGACTGCACTAGGCCGAGCCCCCCGAGGGTCACGCTCAGCGCGACCAGCACAGCCGCGAGCCTCAAGCGTAGCGGGGTGAGCGTCATGCTCAGAAATGTTGTGCGAGTAGTCATCGAACCCGTCCCTTCCCAAGATCCCTGAACACTGTTATTCACTCCCCCTGCTCTTGGATTACGCCGTTTGTGTGAGTACGAATGCTCTTAGCCATCCGCGATCCCGCGGGTGTGAGCACCCACTCGTTACTAGAGCCCTGACCGGGACCCACACCCGTGTTGATGAGCATCCCGGCGCGCTGCAGACGACCCAGCAACTTCGATATCTGACCCTGATCGCCGATACCCGCAAGCTCACCGATCGTGCGGTTAGACGCTCCCGGATGCTCTGAGACAGCCAGCAGCACACGTACAGTGCGATACGTCAAACGCAGACCCGCGCCTTTGAAAGGATCGACCAACCCACCAGACCCACCACGCTCACCCGTGTTGGTGCTGGTTTGTGCGGCAGGGCGCTCAAACTCTCTGCGCGCAACAGTGGGACCCAGGTACGGAAGGACGATCATGCTCACCAACGTCCCCGCCAAACCAACCACACTGGAACCCTCGGATAGACGCGCGTCGACGATCGACAGTGCCCCGCCGACCAAACCCTCAGCCGTCAAAACAGGCAACCTGGAGCGAGTGGCATCTGACGATTCCTCACGGCCCTCATCCACCGCGCCAACCAGACAGGCCAGCACGCGCTCCCGACCAGTCCGCGTACCGTTAGTGCCCCGCAACAGCTCACCGACCAGCAAACGCCCTATCAATGGCTCCTCATCGAGGAAGGACAAGCACGCCACCACACCCATCCCGACCCGCTCGCGCCATCTACCCCCAGCCCAATACGCGGGTACCACACGCTCAAACGCAAAAGAGAGCGCGTCACCAAACGCTGCACGAAAACAGTCCTCGCGATCGCTGAACACCTCATAAAACGTGCGACGCGACACACCAGAGCGCTCAACGACATCCGCGACACTCACGCTCCCTACACCACCACGCTCGCCCGCGACATCGAACATCGCCGCGAGAATCCTCGCGCGCTGAATCTGCGCCACCTGAACACCACCCACACCACGACGCGCACGCACACCACCACGCACCGATCCAGACCCAGACCCAGGACGCGTACCAGCAACAACAACCATCCTCAACACACCCCCCACAAAACACGCAGAGAGCGAGGACCCAGAAAACCGAAAGCACTGACAGACAGACCCGGGACGCCAAAGAAAATATTCAGGCGCGAAACACCAAACCGGACCTGTTGCCCGGTTAGCCACGCCCTCAGGACGCGGCGGGGAGAGCTAGCGCCTAGAAGCTGGCTCGACCAGAGAGAGAGAGAGAGAGAGAGAGAGACGCGTCAGCAACGCTGACGCGTCTAATTACAGACACGCCATCCGCACAGCGACTCTCAAGTGCGCTAATCCCCAAAGACTGCACGCAACAACACACCCTCTCTAAAAAATGACCCGGTCCCTCTCCCAAGGTCCCGTCACAACCAGTTGAAATCGATCACGAAGACCAACCCACAACCCGACCTATGTAAACACCCGGCACACAAACTGCCGAGATAGAGACATCCTACACACACACCAACCCAAATGTCAAGGTAGTCAAACAGCCGCCAGGTAACACAACCTCACTCCGATCCACACTACGAGCGCGACCGGCAGCGACCGAGGAGAACGCCTAAACCCGCCCAGCCTCGCGAGCTGCCGCTTCGGCCTCCTCGAGCTGGCGCTCGACCAGGTCAAGCCCCGCGTCCCAGAAGCCGGGGTCTGGGAGGTCGACGTCCACGATGCGTCCGAGATCCTCGGGTGAGAGCGAGCCGCCTGCGGCGAGCAGCTCCAGATAGCGGGGGATGAGCTCCTCGCCGCGCTGCTCGTAGCGCTGGTAGACGGACAAAGCGAGCAGTTGGCCATAGGCGTAGGCGTAGACATAGCCGGGGGAGCCGATGAAGTGGGGAATGTAGGACCACCAGGAGCGGTATCCCTCGGTGACCTCCACCGAGTCGCCGAGCATCTCTTCCTGGCTCTGCGCCCACAGCTCTCCGAAGCGCTCAACCGACAGCTCGCCCTGCTCGCGACGGGCAGTGTGGACGAGATCCTCGAAGTGGTTCATCGCGACCTGGCGGAACACGGTGGCAATCGCCCCCTCGATGTTCTCGGCGAGCAGCGCCAGGCGCGAGGCGGGGGAGGTGTCCTCCTCCAAGAGCCGCCCGAACACGATCGTCTCGCCGAACACCGACGCGGTCTCGGCGAGCGTGAGGGGGGTGCCCTGGTGAAAGACACCCTGCTTGGAGGCAAGCGCGAAGTGCACACCGTGGCCGAGCTCGTGGGCGAGCGTGAGCACATCGCGGCGGCGGGAGGTGTAGTTGAGCATCACGTAGGGGTGCACGGAGGGAACGGCCGAGGCGCAGAAGGCCCCACCGCGCTTGGCGGGACGCACGGGGGCGTCGATATAGCGCCCATCGAAGAAGCCCTTGGCGGCGGCGCCCAGCTCCGGGGAGAAGGAGGAGTAACAGTCGAGCACGATCTCGCGGGCGTCGGCGAAGGTGTAGGTGACTTCGTCCTCGGTGACCGCCGCCATACGGTCGTAGTCGGCGAGCCGCTCTACCCCGAGCAGCCCCGCCTTCAGCCGGTACCAGCGGCGCGCGAGCTCATAACGAGCGCGAACCGCCTCCACCAGCGCCGCCACCGACTCGTCGGTGGCCTCGTTGGAGAGGTTGCGGGAGGCAAGCCAACTCGGATAACGGCGCAGACGGTCGTCGGTGGCCTTGTCGGCGAGCAACGTGTTGAAGAGGAAGGCGCGCGTCCGCAACCCCGGTGAAAGCGCCTGCGTGACCGCCTCGGCAGTCGAGCGTCGCGTCTCGCGGTCGGGAAGTGCCAGGCGGCTGAGTGCCACATCAAGCGCAACCGTCTCCCCATCGACTCCCACCTCGATCGCGGAGGTGAGCTCGTCGAACAGACGCGACCATGCGCTCGCGCCCGTGACCGACTTCTCCGCGAGGATCTTCTCCTCCGGTTCGCTCAAGAGGTGCTCGCGGTAGCGGCGCACGTTGGAGAGGTGGTGGGCGCAGAACTCCAGTCGCTCCTCGGTGAGCAGGGAATCGGCGTGCTCCTCACAAAGGGAGGCCCATTCCAGCTCGAAGAACAGGAGTGTGGTCTCGATCTCCGTGGAGCGCTCTTGCACCTCTTGCAGCAGAGCGCCGGCGGCGGGATCGGAGGTGTCCACGGAGAAGCGCAACCCGGCGTAGGTGCCTGCGCGACCGGCCAGTTCCTGGATGACGGCCAGCTCCCGCATCGCCGCCTCCAGCGTTGGGGCATCGATCTTGCAGACCTTTCCCGCATGGAGATTTGCGAACGCACGGGCACGCTCCAGTGCTTGCGCGAGCTGCGCGCGAGCGCCCTCGTCACCGGCGCCGTTCACGAGCGGTGAGAGGTCCCAGGCTGTCTGCTCCAGCTCCGGGTCGAGGGGGGCTGATGCGGTGGGGGACGCCATCAGCGGAGAGCTTATCGGGGTGAAGGGGGACGCCGAGACGAGCGCTAGCATCGCCCGTCCGGTGCACGAGACGACGCCCAAGGTGTTCCTCATCGCGAGACCCGCGGTGGATCTCGAGGGAATGCGCCGATACCTCGAGGAGGTGGGTGGCGAGTCGTGGCTCGAGCGCCGTCTGGGGGAGGCCGGCGGCACACCGCGAGCGGGCGAGTTGCTCGTGGAGTTCGCGGGCAGAACCTGCTACCGCAGTTGGGGGCCGGGGTTGAACCCGAACGTGACCAAGGTGCGTACCGACCAGCGGGAGTACTTCGCAAACATCCTCTCGAGCGCACACGGGAGCGTGCTCGAGCACGCCAACTGGTCGTTTGCGCTGCGAGACGTGAGCCGCACGTTCACGCACGAGCTGGTGCGACATCGTGCGGGGTCGGCGTTCAGCCAGGAGAGCCTGCGGTATGTGCGACTGACCGACGTCGGCTTTCGCGTGCCACCCGCGCTCGAGCCGATGCGAGAACAGGTGCTGAGCATCGTGGAGCAGTTGGAGGAGCTTCAGGTGAGTGCGGCGAGCGCGCTGGGAATCGACAAGGAGGGGGTGCCCTTTCATGTCAAGAAGGAGGTCACCTCCGCGCTGCGCCGCCTCGCGCCGATGGGACTCTCGACAGACATCGTGTGGAGCGCCAACGCCCGCACACTCCGTCATGTGATCGAGATGCGCACGGGGGAGGGCGCCGAGGAGGAGTTGCGGCTCGTGTTCGACCTGGTGGCACAGGCGATGCGGGAAGAGGCGCCCGGCCTCTTCCAGGACTTCACCCGCCGCGAGGACGGGGCGTGGGTTCCCGAGCACCGCAAGGTGTGAGCCGATCAGACA
>JBOGYB010000019.1:0-10666 GCA_050696555.1 Solirubrobacteraceae bacterium
GGTCAGGGCACGATCGTCGCCACCGGCTCGATTGCTTATCCCGTAGGGCTGGGGAGCGTGGGCGAGCAGATCGGCGCGGAGAAGGTCATGACGATGACCTCCACCTACGACCACCGCGTGATCCAGGGAGCCGAGTCGGGACGCTTCTTGGCGCTGGTGGAGGGTCGGTTGCAGGGTGAGCACGACTTCTACGAGAACGTGTTCGCTTCGCTGGGAGTGACCCTCGGTCCAACCCCCACGCTGCCCACCCCAAGCGGAGTGGCGCTCGCCGCGCCCGCCCCCACACAGGTCACGGCGCCGGACGAGCAGATGCTCCAAGCCGTGCAAGCGGCGAGCACCCTCGTTCACCGCTTCCGCAGTCACGGACACCTCGCGGCGCGACTTGACCCGCTCGGCTCCGAGCCCGAGGGGGAGCCCCAGCTCGATCCCGACGCGCAGGGCTTGACACCGCAGGTGATGGCACAAATCCCCGCACGCATCCTGCGGATGTATGTGCCCGGGGAGACCCTTGCCGAGGCCCTCCCGCACCTGCGCCAAACCTACTGCGGGACGATCGCGTATGAGATCGAGCACATCTCCTCCCATAAGCAGCGTGTGTGGTTGCGCGAGCAGATCGAGTCGGGCGCCTATCGCAAGCCGCTCGGCGCCGAGGAGCGCAAGGCGCTGCTCAAGCGCCTCGTCGAGGTGGATGCGCTGGAGCGATTCATGCACAAGGCATACCTCGGCCAACACCAGTTCTCGATCGAGGGTCTGGATATGACGGTGCCGATGCTCGACGAGCTGATCCAGCTCGCGGCGGCGAACGGTGGACACGAGGTGGTTGTGGGGATGGCCCACCGTGGACGGCTGAACGTGCTCGCCCACAACCTCGGGCGTCCCTACGACACGATCTTCGCCGAGTTCGAGGGTGCCTCCACACTCGAGGCCGTCACCACGATCCCCCAGGGGGGGACCGGGGATGTGAAGTACCACCACGGCACCCAAGGCTCCTACAAGCTCCCTGACGGCGGCACGATCCGCGTCAACCTGGAGTCGAACCCCAGCCACCTCGAGTACGTCTCATCGGTGGTGGAGGGGGCGACCAGGGCCGCGCAAACCTCGCGCAACGGGCCACGCGCGCATCAGGACACCAACGCGGCGGTGCCGATCGTGATCCACGGCGACGCCGCTTTCCCGGCGCAGGGAGTTGTCGCCGAGACGCTCAACCTACAGGCCCTCGACGGATATCAGGTGGGGGGCACGGTGCACCTGATCATGAACAACCAGGTGGGCTTCACCACCGACCCCGACGACGCCCGCTCCACGCGCTGGGCCTCGGATCTGGCCAAGGGCTTCGACGTGCCCATCATCCACGTCAACGCCGACGACGTGCCCGCCTGCATGAGCGCGGTGAGACTTGCGGTGGCGTTCCGCCAGGAGTTCGGCCACGACGTGCTGATCGACTTGATCGGGTATCGCCGCTTCGGGCACAACGAGTCCGACGAGCCCGCCTACACGCAGCCCGAGATGTACGCCACGATCAAGACCAAGAAGCGTGTGTACGAACTGTGGTCGGAGCAGCTCGTAGTCGACGGGGTGGTGAGCCGCGAGGAGGTTGAGCGACTCGGACAGGAGGTGTGGGACAACCTCACGATCCTCCACCAGCGCCTGAGGGCGCGTATCGCCGCCGCCGCCGAGCACGGCGCCGTGGAGCAGTCCACCGGCGAGTACACACTCGACCGCTCCCCGAGCCCCGATGTGAGTACGGCCGTACCGGCCGCCCGCGTGCGGGAGCTCGGGTTGGAGCTGTTGCGCCCCCCAGACGGGTTCACGGTCCATCCAAAGCTCGTAAAGCAGCTCGAGCGTCGCCGCGAAGCCCTTGAAGAGGGCGGCGGCGGCGCCAGTGACACCGGTGGGGATAAGGCGCCGGCACGCATCGACTGGGCGCACGCCGAGGCGCTCGCGTTCGCGTCACTGCTGACCGAAGGCACGCCTGTGCGGCTCACCGGCCAGGACACCGAGCGCGGCACGTTCAGCCAGCGCCACCTTGTGTTGCACGACGCGAAGACGGGGAGGGCGTTCTGCCCGATCCAGAGCCTCCCCGAGGCACTGGCGCCAATGGAGCTGCACAACAGCCCGCTGTCCGAGCTCGCCTGCATGGGCTTCGAGTACGGCTACTCCCAGGAGGCCCCGGAGACGCTCGTGCTGTGGGAGGCGCAGTTCGGCGACTTCGTGAACTCCGCGCAGGTGATCGTCGACCAGTTCATCACTTCCGGACTCGCCAAGTGGGGGCAGACGTCGCGCCTCACGCTGCTGCTCCCCCACGGCTACGAGGGCTCCGGTCCCGAGCACTCCTCGGCGCGGTTGGAGCGCTTCCTGGCACTCGCCGCGGAGGGGAACATCCGGGTGGCGAACCTCACGACACCCGCGCAGTACTTCCATTTGCTGCGCCGCCAAGCCCTGATCGCCAAGCAGCGTCCACTCGTGGTGATGACACCGAAGTCACTGCTGAGGCTGCCGCAGGCGACCGCCACCGTGGAGGATCTCGCCGAGAGCTCCCGCTTCGAGCCGGTGCTCGCCGAGCCGGGTGTGGTTGACGAGTCCGTCACACGTCTCGTGCTGTGCACCGGAAAGATCTACTACGACCTCGCGGGGCACTCCTCGCGTGAGGGCAACGAGCGGGTGGCGGTAGGGAGGGTGGAGCTGCTGTATCCCTTCCCCGAGAAGAACATCACCGACCTGATGGCGCGCTACCCCAAGCTGGATGAGGTGGTGTGGGCGCAGGAGGAGCCACGCAACATGGGTGCCCGCGCGCACATGTTCCCGAGGTTGATGCAGATCATGCCCGACCACATCCACTTCGGGTACGTCGGCCGACCCGAGCGGGCAAGCCCGGGAGAGGGCTACCCCGCGGCCCACATCACAGAGCAGAGTCGCATCGTGCGAACCGCGCTCGATCTGGGCGTGCCGGTATCGCAATATCCGAAAAAGACACCGGGAGAGCGCTGATGGGTGCCTTGTGGCGACGCTTCGTGATGGTTATGCGCCAGCGCAAACGCAAGCGCAAAGCCCGCGCCTGAGCGCGGCGACGCGCTCAGTTTCGCTACTTGCCCCGCCAGACGGGCGGGCGCTTCTCCGCGAAGGCGGTGGCTCCCTCGCGGGCGTCCTCGGAGACGAACACCGGGTCTGAGATCGCGCTCTGCGCGTCCCACATCTCCCCGGCGTTCCAATCCCACTGCTCTTGCAGGATGCGCTTGGAGGCGACGAGCGCAAGCGGGGCGTTGGCGGCGATCTCCTCTGCCAATCCCAGCGCGACCTCCACTGCCGTGCCCGGCTCAGCCAGACGATTCACCAGACCCACCTCGGCGGCACGCTCGGCGAGGATGGGGTCGCCGGTGAGCGCCAACTCCATCGCCAAGTGGTAAGGGATGCGTCGGGGCAGCCGCAACAGCGCCCCACCAGCTGCTACAAGCGAGCGCTTCACCTCAGGCACACCCAGCTTGGCGCCGCGGGCGGCCACGATCAGATCGCACGCAAGCGCCACCTCCAGCCCCCCCGCCACGGCAAAGCCCTCGACGGCGGCGATCAGCGGCTTCACCGAAGCCCTCCGCACGATCCCCGCAAATCCCCTGTCGCCCACCCACGGGCGCTGGCCGCTCACGAAGGCCTTCAAGTCCATGCCGGCACAGAAGCCCTTGCCGGCGCCGGTGAGCACACCGACGGAGAGCGACTCCTCCCCGTCGAGCTCCTCGAGCGCGGCGGCTATGCCCTCGGCAACCGCGAGGTTGATCGCGTTACGAGCATCGGGGCGATTGAGCGTGATCAGCAGCACGCCCCCCCGCTGCTCGGTGAGGACGGGCGGCTCGCCGGTAGTGTCGGGGTCGGTCATCGACTGGAGAGAGTACCCGGCGTGAGGAGAGTCCGGGCGGTCAGGCCATAACGACGGACAGGGCAGCCCTGGACAGGGGCTTGGGGCGGCAGGGGAAGCTCGGGCAGCAGCGCTATGCCGCGAACAGGCGCAGCTCGGGCTCGCGGTTCCCCCGCAGCACTTCCACGTCGACCTCCACGCAGTCGATCCCCCGCGACTGGGCGAGCACACGGGCCTGGGGCTTGATCCACTTCGCCACCAAAACTCCCCGGCACGACGCCGTCGCCGGGTCGAGTCGGATGCGCTCCAGGTAGCGCGTGAGCTGCTCCACCGACTCCATCGTCGCTATTCGCTTGATCTCGACCGCCACCCACTCGTCGAGCGGGTCGCGGCACATGAGGTCAACCGGCCCGATGTCGGTGGGCCACTCGCGGCGCACCAAGCGAAAGCCCTCTCCACACCATTGGGGAGCATCGGCGAGCAGTTCCTGCAGTTCGCGCTCCAACCCTTCCTTCTCGAGCGACGCCACCACGTCGAGCTCGTGGTCGACGTCGGTGAGCACCTCCCCCACGGCGATCTCCAGGCGCTCCTCGTCGCGTTGCTTGCGCACCACAAGGCGTGTGAGCGTCCCATCGGCGTCGCGCTCTTCGGTGAGCACGGTGGGTGGGGTCATCCAGTTGAGCGGCTTCACGTTCGGAGACCCCCCGTCGGCCCACACCATGAACGTGCCGTCCCCCTTGCACATCAACAGCCTCACCGCCTCGGGCAGCACCGTGGTGGTTCGGCCGATGTAGGACACCTCGCAGCGGGCGACGATCAAGCGCACCGCCGGACGGTATCCGGTGCGGCGGATCTACTTCTCGTCGTCGTGGGAGCCCGCGTCGATCGACTCGCGGAACTCACGGATTCCCTTGCCGAGCGCACGCGCGAGCTCGGGTAGGCGCTTGGGGCCGAGCACTATCAGGGCAACCGCGGCGAGGAACAACAGATGGACGGGACTCTCGATTCCCACCCCTCCCAGGCTAGCGGCCGGCAGCGCCCGCCACCACCGCTACCCGGCACACAGCTCGAAGCGTGAGTCACGCGACGTGGTCTTCACACGACGTGGTCTTCACGCGACGTGGTCTTCACGCGGCCGCCGGTGTTCATGCGGCCGCCGGTCCTGCTCGTACGCTCTTCCCCGTGGCGCAGGAGTCCTCGCCCCAACCCGGCCGTCCCTACCCACCGCCGCCCGCGAGCGAGCCGTTCTGGCCCGCGCAAGCAACCGTACTGGCGGCGATCCTCCTACAGGTGTCGCTCCCACCGCGGCTCACGGTGGGTCCATCGTGGCTGATCCCCGCGCTCGAGGGGTTGCTGCTGGTGGGGATGTTCGTCGTCACCCCCAACCAGGTCGAGGACGAGCACCCGCGTCGGCGCCGTGTAGCGCTCGGCCTCACGGCGTTCGTGATGGCGGCCAACATCTATTCGCTCGCCGCGCTCACCCACTTCCTGCTGCACTCGCAGCCCAAAACGGGGGAGGGACGCGAACTGATCGTCGCCGGCACGCTCATCTGGCTCACCAACTTCCTCATCTTCGCCCTGTGGTACTGGGAGATGGACCGCGGCGGGCCCGGCAGGCGGGCCGCCGGCCAGGACAGGCCGCCAGACTTCCTCTTCCCTCAGATGTCCGACGACCGCATCGAGCCGAAGGAGTGGCGACCGAAGTTCATCGACTACCTGTATGTGTCACTCACCAACGCCACCGCCTTCTCACCTACCGACACGATGCCCCTCTCCCCCCTCGCGAAGAGCACGATGGGAGTGCAAGCGCTCGTCTCGCTCGTCACGATTGGGTTGATCGTCTCTCGTGCTGTGAACATCCTCGCCTAGCCTATTTGGCTTCGGTGATCTTCAAGGAGAGCGCCGAGAGCGCTTGCGCGGCATTGCCCACCTGCTGGGCGATCCTCTGCTTGTCGGCCTGTGTCAGCGCGCCGTAGAGCGCGAAGCCAAGCGGTGTCTTGCGGCGATAGGCGTTTAGCTCGTCCTGCACCGCCCCGAGCTCTCTTGTGATCGTGCCTGTCAACGCTGTGTCCCCTTCGCGTTCCAGGATGGGACGCATGTATTCGAAGGCCCCGCGGGCACCCGTGAGGTTGCCTTGGAAGTCGGAGAGATCGGTGTGCGAATAGCGGTCCTCTTCCCCTGAGATCTTCACGTTGACGATCTCGTTGAGGAGTCCCACCGACCCGTTGATCAACTGCTCGGGAACAAGCGACAGTGTGGGAGCACGCTGGTTGAGCCTCTGTACGTCGTCGAGCAGCCTGTTCGCGAGCGTCGCGGCGCCGGCGAACGTGTGCTTCGCCCACAGCAGCTGCTCGATGTGATGAAACCCAAACCACTTGGAGACGTCCCCTTCGACCGTCGGGGCATCGATGCGGGCGTCGATATCGGAGTCCAGGCCCGGGAAGCTCTCGGCGATTGGCTCAATCGTCTCGTAGTGCCTACGTACCGGCCCGAACAGCCGCTTCGCCGCGGCCATGTTGCGCTGCTCGATCGCCGCCGTGAACTTACGTACCCCTTCGAGCAGAGCGCCGGTCTGTCGCGACACGTATGTGCCGTACTGAAGTACAGCCGTCTTGAGCAGAACCTCCGAGGGCCCACTCTCGGGACGTGCCTTGCCTGTGACCGTCAGCTTGCCCTGAAGAATCCTGCCGCTGTCCGGACACACGAGCATGTATGTACCCGGTTGCAGATCCAACGAGAACGACCCGGAGAGCCCTGGGAGCAAGTTCTCGCGCTCGCCGATGATGAAGCCACTGGTGTTGCGCAACTCGAGCTCGGTCACGTGCGGAGTTCCCCCGTTGGTCACCGACACCGTCACCGGCCCTGCGGGTACCGAGGCGGTGCTGGGGACGCAACCCTGATCGGTGAGCGTGAACTTCAGCGACGTCACCCCTCCCCCTCCTCCCCCGCCGCATGCAGCAAGCCACAGCGTGGCGAGCACCATCACGGACAACAGCAAACCATGCAGGGGACGACCGTTCGAGATCTGAACCACCCGACGCTCTGCACACGCACCCGTTCGTGCACGAGCTGGATCGATATGACGAAATCGCAAGCGAATGACCCCCAAGCCGTTCAATAGACAGGTTCATGCCACAAAGCACCCACCAGAGACGCGGCGCATTAGGGTACCCTAATTGTCCCTGGGGGAGCACGAGGGGAAGCACCCCCCGCGAGATCCCCAACCGACCGACCTCCCGAGCGCAAGGGCTCGACCTGCTCCTCACCGTACTCCCCACCCGCTACGCCTCTGCGCAGCCTGCGCACAACACCCAACTGGCCACACTCGTGCGATTGCTCGCACGGGGCGCCTCGCCGGAGGACACTGCCCCACACTCACAACACCCATCGACCTCCACAAGGGACCGCCTCACCCTCCTGCCCCTCCCTCGCAACCTTCGGTAGAAGCGGGTGACTCGAAGCGCATCGCGTCCACTGCGCCTCCCATCCACGTGGCGGCCTATCGTCCATAGCTCATGGACAACCTCCTCCACGCCTCCCTCGAGAAGGGCGAGGCGGTGCTCTGCTTCCCCTACGACGACCGCCTACGCAAGTTGCTGCGCGCGCTCCCCGGCCGGCGCTGGGATCCCGCGCGACGTGCTTGGATCGTCCCGCTCGACCCCGAGCGCGCCGAGGCGCTTGCGCTTCTCCTCGACGCGCTACCACTCCCGCCTGTACTCAGCGAGCCTTTCGCTCACGCACTCGCCCGCCAGCGCACCCGCCGGCGCCATGACGAGTGCGTGCTCGACGTCGCGCGACCCGACGAGAGCTGGTGGCTTACGTTCGCCACCGACCACGCCCCCTACGTAGTGGCCGGGTTGCTGGAGCACCCCGACGCGATCGAGCTCCCCACGATCGGCCGCGCCTTGATCCCCCTCGACGAGCACGCGGCACGACTAGTCGACGAGCTCTCACCTACGTCTGGGCGGCTACGCCTCACCGAAGACGCCGCCCACGCGCTCACGGAGATCGCGCAGGGGCGCTCCGCCCAAGCCCGCCCCACAACACGCGCTGGGTCCTCACCTGGAGCCATGAGCTACGACGTGGAGCTCCGCCGCGATCGCCGCAAGGAGCAGTGGCTGCTGGTTGCCCCCCACCATGCCCCGCTCGTGCGCGTGCTCGCCGGACGAGCCGACCTGCGTGCTCTGGAGGGACCCGAAGGGACGTTTGCCCTCGCCGCCGTCGAGCGCGACGCCCACCTCATCGCCGAGCTGCTCGACCAGGTCGAGCCTTCGAGCATCGACCCCCGGGCCCAAAGTTGGATCGCCCGCACAACCACCTGGAGCGGATCGATCGAAGTGGCGGGACCTCCGCAGGAGCCCGTCTTCCTGCTACTCGGCGACCCCACCCGCCTCCCCCCCACCCTGCGCGAGCGCGCCGTGAGCGCCCCCGGTGGGGTCACCGTGCCGCTCACCCTTGATTCCTGGCGGCTCATCGAGAACACACTGCGTGGCCCGCACAGCGCCGCCACACGACGGTGTGTCGCCGCGCTGAAGGAAGGCCGGCCGGCGCCACCAGCGGTACTCGAAATGTCGACGATCCACGAGGACCCCACATTCGTGCTCGCCCCCGGCCACGATCCTTCACGGCTGGATACCTTCAGTGCGCTCCCGGGCGCCACCCACCCAAATGTCCGCCGACCCCGCTCCCCTAGGTTGAGCGCAAGAGCGCACTCCTCCGAGCATCGCCACCTCCCCACCATTCGCGCAGACCCCTTCTGCGTGGAGGAACTCGACCACTTCCTCGCGGACGGGGAAGTATGGGTCGAGCCGGAAGCGCTCGTGGAGCTGCAACGCATCCGCGAGGAACACGCCAGAGCCGCCGGCCTCGTCGCGCTCTCCTGCGCCACCGACGCCCATATCGACATCCCCCGGCTGCAAGGCGAGCTCAAGCCCTTCCAGCGCGCGGGGGTCAGCTATCTGCTCGCCCAACGCCGCGCCTTCCTCGCCGATGAGCAGGGACTCGGCAAGACGATCGAGGCACTCGCCACGCTCGAGGCCGACAACGCCTACCCGGCAGTCGTGGTGTGTCCCGCGAGCCTCAAGCTCAACTGGATGCGCGAGATCTCACGCTGGCTTCCCCATCGCACATCCCTGGCGCTGAGCGGACTGGGGCCAACCGGCACGAGGCAGTCCTCACAGGAGGCCCCCATCGAGAGCCCCACCACACCCGCTTGCGCCACCGCAGCGCAGGCAACAGAGGGCACGATGCCAGTATCCGACATAACGGTCCTCAACTACGACATTCTCGCCGCCCGCGCCCCGGAGCTTGCCGCCACATCACCGCGCGCGCTCGTACTCGACGAGTCGCACTACTGCAAGAACGCCACCGCCAAGCGCACCCAGGCGGTCGCTCGTCTGGCCACCACCATTCCCAAGGATGGGCTCGTGCTCGCGCTCACCGGCACTCCCGTGATGAACCGTCCTCCCGAGCTCATCTCGCAGCTGCGCATCATCGGGCGGCTCGCCGATTTCGGCTCGGGTGCACAGTTTGGGCGGCGCTTCCGCGGTCCCGACGCCCACGTCCGGCTGCACTGGCACCTGCGCTCCCGCTGCTTCGTCCGCCGGCTCAAGGCCGATGTGCTTCCCCAGCTCCCCCCCAAGACACGCGCGGTCGTGCCGGTGGAGCTCGACAACGAGGCCGAGTACCGCCTCGCCGAGCACGACGTCATCGCGTGGCTGCGCTCCCGCCCCCTCGACCTCTCTGAGCTCGACGCCAAGGTAGCCGCCGCGCTGCGCGCCGAGCGGCTCGTGCGGCTCAATGCCCTCAAGCAGCTCGCCGCCCGCGGCAAGCTCCACGCCGCGCTCGCCTGGATCCACGACTTCTGCTCCTCCGGCGAGCGTCTTGTCGTGTTCGCCCGCCACCGCGAGATCCAACGCGCCGTCATCGACCGCTTTCCCCACGCCCTCCACATCCTCGGCGAAGACTCCCACGCTGCCAGGGACGCCTCGCTGCACGCATTCCAGGCGGCGAACAACTCCGACAACCAGCTCATCGTCTGCTCCATCGAGGTCGCCGGCCAGGGGCTCACCCTCACCCAGGCCTCGAATGTGGCGTTCCTGGAGCTCGACTGGACCCCCGCCAAGCACGACCAAGCCGAGGATCGCTGTCACCGCATCGGACAAATCGACGCTGTGAATGCTTGGTATCTACTTGCCGCCGGCACCATCGACGAGACCATCGCCACGCTGCTCGAGCGCAAGCGTGCCGTCATCGGCGCCGTCACCGACGGCCGCCCCGAAGACGAGGAGAACGTGGTTGACGCGCTCGCCCGAGAGCTCGCCGGCGAGCCCTACCGTCACCTCCGCGCCGTCGCCTGAGCCACGAGACGTGCGGCGCCCCGCGAGGCGGGGTACCGCACGCGGCGGTGCGGCGAGGGTCCTATACCGGCTGCGTCACGCGCGGCTCCATCGCCAGCGCCTGTCTCACGAGGTCGCTCACCTCGCCGTTCGCGCCCAACTTGATCGCCCGGTCAAAGGCTTGTAGGGAGCCCTCCCTATCCAGTAGCGCCAACCGCAAGCGCCCCAAGCGCTCCCATGCGCCGGCATCGGTGGGTCCACGCTCAGCCGCGCGTTGCGCCGCCTCCTCCGCGAGATCGATCGCGCCCATGTCCTCGTAGATGCGGGCCGCGAAACGGTGTGCCGCCGGGCGCTCCCCATCCACACGCGCCCAATCCCTCACCGACCGCGCCGCCGCGTCGAGCTTGCCCGCTTGCCAGAACGCGAGCGTCATCAGCCGCAACACCCCCACATTCCTCGGTTCCGCGTCTCTGGCGTACAC
>JBOGYB010000020.1:0-10637 GCA_050696555.1 Solirubrobacteraceae bacterium
AAGCCAAGATGCGCGAGGATCGCTCGCTGCTCGGTGGGCTGTCCCTCGATCCAACCGTCCTCACCGGCGTCCTGGCCGGCGCCTGGCAGCTCGCCCGCCGGCGCCTGCTCGAGGATCGCGTCGCCGAGCTGCACGACCTGCGCTGCGAGCTGCTGGGCTGGGTCGCCACCTACAGCTCGCCGGCGGTCAAGCGCCTACGCTTGCACGTTCCCGGTCAAACACAGGGGCAGCCCCCCACGCTGAGCATCGGCGGCGAGGACCCCAACCGGCGCATCCTGATGGCCACGGTCCAGCTTGTCGCACGCGACGGCTACCGCGATCTCTCGCCCGCTGCGATCATCGACGCTGCCGGCGTCTCCTACGAGGACTTCTTCGAGCGCCACCAGACCGTTGAGCAGTGCTTCCTGGCCGCGATCGAGTTGATCGCCGCCGAGTCGCTCGCCTACGTCTGGAGTCGCGCCCGTGCCGCCAACGATTGGATCGGCGCCACCCGCCTGGCCATCGACGCCTTCCTTTCACACATGGCTGCCGAGCCCACCTTCGCCCCGATCGCCTTCGTCGAGGTCTTCGCGCTCGACGAGCCCGCCATGGCGCTACGCGAACGCCTCCTGCGCAGCGTCGAGCAGCTCTACATCCGCCACGTCGACGGTCCCAATCCTTCCCCCTCCGCGCTCACCGCCGAAGCTGTCGTCGGGGCTCTCTGGGGGCTCGTCTACGACAAGGCCGTGCGTGGTGAAAGCCACCGTCTTCCCGAGCTCTCCGAGTATGCCGCCTACATCGCGCTGGCCCCCGTCCTTGGAGCCGGGCAGGCGGTGGAGCGTATCGTCGCCGACCGCCACATGTCCGATTCCGACAGCGACGATTCGGTGAAACAGTGAAACATTTTGCTATAGAAACACGGTTTGAAAGCCCACGCGCATTCACCCTAACCTACGCGTCTGTTGGGGATCGCCCGACGTGGGGCCACTCGGTCAATTGGAGAGGGACAGGGAACAAATGATGAACGCTCGCGCGTCTAGAAACAGTTTGTGGCTTTGGCGACTGGCGATGGCCGGGCTAGCTAGCCTGTGCGCGTCGGCGGCACTGGCCGTCGGCGGCACGCCTGCGTTTGCTGCGGTGGAATACGAAAAGACGTGTGGGACCACCGAATTCTGCGCCAAAGTAGCGGAATCTGAACCCGACGGCGTGGCCGTCGATAACTCCGCGGAAGCCACTCAGGGCAACGTGTACATGGTGTACAACGGCCATGAAAAGGTGGCACAATACAATGCTGCGGGCGAAAAACGCGTTGAATTGTCGGTCCCGAACTGCATTCACTCGCTGTACGACACGGTCGATCCGGCGAGCGGCAATATATTCGTGAGCTGCATCGAATCCGGCACGGTGTCGGAGATTACGCCCGCCGGGGCTGCCGTGAGCGGCTTTGGCAACAACGGGACGCTTGAAGGCCTGGCGAGCCCCGCTGGCCTTGCGGTCGGCCCGGAAGGCCATTTGCTCGTCGCTGAACGAGGGTCGGCCAAGGTCGGCGAATACGCAGTTGCCACGGGCGCCAAGGTGGGCGAATTTGACCTTGGTCCGCATCTCGGCGGCGAAGCAGCGAGCACCCTCGCGGTGGATGGTGCCGGCAACGTCTACCTCGACTCGGAATTCAACTTGATAGTGAAGTACGAAGCCGCGAATCGCAGCGAATCCTCGGTGTTCTCCCTAAACGGAGCCAACTCGGTGGCGGTCGACCCCTCGACCAACGAGGTGTACGTCGGGGAGAGCAGCGGAGTCGCGATCTATGCGCCGAACGGGACGCAGATCGCGAGCTTCGGCGGCGGGGAAACCGGCGGCGCGCCCTACGGGCTCGGCGTCAACCGCTCCTCGCATGCGGTGTACGTGTCGAATCTGGAAGCAAGTAGGGGCATCATCTTCACAAGGAAGCCCGGCGGCGAACCCGAACAGTCCCTGACCATCGACGTCACGCCCGCGGGCTCGGGCAGCGTGCAGTGTGAAGACAAGACCGCGACGCCGGGCGTCGAGGAACCCTGCAAGGCGCTGTACAAAGAAGGCGACGTGATCGCATTGACCGAGGCGCCGAACGCCGGTTTCACCTTCGAAGGGTGGACCGGAGAATGCTCCGGGACCGGCACGTGCGAAGTCACGTTGAGCGCGCCGGTCACGGTCGGCGCCGAGTTCCAAGCAATCCCGCTCAGCAAGTTTCCGCTCGACGTCACGGTGACCGGCGAAGGCGAAGTGACGAGCGGCGGCACGATCGCCTGCATGCACGTGGGTGGAGGGTGCACCGAAGAAGTCGAAGAAACCAAGATGGTCACGCTGACGGCAAACGCCGCCGCGGGCTCGGTCCTGCATGAATGGAAGGGCGTGTCCTGCGAAGGCGGCAACACCGCGACGACGTGCAAATTCGTGATGCCGGCCGCGACGGCCAGCGTGGAAGCCGAATTCGTGGTGAGCGCGGCGGCGCCACTGACCGTGTTCGTCGCCGGCGAAGGAGAAGTTACTGTCACCAAAGGCACGGGCGGTCCGCTCACGTGCGTTGGCGAAGAATGCTCCGGCTCCTTTGAAGGCAAAGTGACGCTTGAAGCGAAAGCCAAGAGCGGCTACGCGTTCGTCGGCTGGCTGGGGTGCAAGCACGCGACCGCGTCCACCTGCGAAGTCACCATCGCCGGGCCGACCGAAGTCACCGCGGTGTTCCTCGCCAACGGTCAGCAGGGCCCGCCGGGGAACTCCGGTGCTCCCGGCGCAAGTGGCAAAGAAGGCAAAGAAGGAAAACCAGGGGCCACCGGCAGCCAGGGCCCCGCCGGTGAAAAGGGCGCCGGCGGCACAAACGGCGCTCAGGGCCCCGCCGGTCCCGCGGGACCGGTAGGTCCGGGGGGACCCGAAGGCAAGCAGGGCCCGGCCGGGAAGGTCGTGATCGTGACATGCACAACCAAGGGCAAAAAGAAGAAGTGCACGACCAAGACGGTCTCAGGGACGGTCAAATTCACGGCCGCCAGTGCCTCCGTGCACGCGATGCTCTCGCGCCACGGCAAGGTGTTCGCCGCCGGCCTCGCAAGCGTCCACCAGGGCCGACTCAGCCTGCGGCTGCACCCGCTGCGCTCGCTGCGACCGGGCCGCTACACGCTCACGCTGATCAGCGGATCGGGCAGCCACCAGACGATCCATACTGAGGCATTTACGCTCGATGGCAGTTCCCAGGGAGGTCGTGGTCATGGGGGTCTTTAGGACAACGGGACCGGCTCGGGCCGGGAGGCTGTCTGGGAGGGTCGCCGGGATCGTCCTGGCGGTGGGAATGTTGGCGCTCTCCGCGCCGGGAGTGGCTTTGGCCTCCGAAGAAGGCGGGGGCTGTAGCAACGAACAGATCCGAAAGGAACAGGGAGCTCAGTTCCTCCCGGACTGCCGGGCCTATGAGAGGGTGAGCCCGCCGTACAAGGAGGGCTACAACCTGTTCGCACTCAACTATTCGCCGGATGGTGATCGTGCGATTCTTTCCAGTCTGGCCAATCTCGCTGGAGCATCCGGCACGGGCGAATCGGTGCCGGAAGCAAACATGTATTTGGGTACCCGCACCAGTGGCGGTTGGAGGATTGTGCCACTGAGTGCGCCCGTCAGTTCGTTTGTGGGGCAGATTCCGCTGGCGTATGAGGCGGCGCGTGGTCTGACGCTCTGGGATCAGCACACTCCTCGGGAGCCTGCGATAACGCGCGGGCTGTACATCAGAGATGCAGAACCGACCCCCAATTATGAATTCGT
The DNA here is from genome assembly GCA_050696555.1 of Solirubrobacteraceae bacterium. Lineage (GTDB taxonomy): Bacteria > Actinomycetota > Thermoleophilia > Solirubrobacterales > Solirubrobacteraceae > Palsa-744. The sequence continues at coordinate 3,757 of JBOGYB010000020.1, forward strand.
TGGATTGCTCAATCCGGTGGCCGGCGGCGAAGAAGAAAGCGACGTGATTCAGGCGCTAGAACGCAATTATGATCGGCCGGTTGCGGCTACCGAAGATTTCCATCACATCGTTGTTTTCGCTCCGTCTCCCGATGATTATTGGACGAGTTTCGATGAAACCGCTGGCGCTGGGGGGTCGTTGTATGAATACAGTGGTACCGGTAACACGCAGCCTGTGCTTGTCGGTGTGGAGGGTGAAGAAAAAGGCGCGACGTCGCTGATCGGCCTTTGCGACACTGAGCTTGGGGGCGGGAGGGAAGGCTCTGCGTACAACGCTCTCTCCGGCGACGGCGAAACGATCTTTTTCAGCGTCGCACCGCAGGGTGAAACCGGGTGTTCCTCGGTTGCTGCGCCTGAAGTGGTTGAGTTGTATGCGCGGGTTCATGGTGCCGTCACAAGCTCTCTGTCTGGTGAAACTGTGCACGTTTCTGAAAGTGAGTGCACTGAAGCGTGTGGGGCGGTCTCCGGGGGGAATCTCGGGAAGAATTTCGAGGGTGCGTCGTGGGACGGACGAAGCGTTTACTTCACCAGTACCCAGAAGCTAGTCAACGATGCCGTCGACGGTACTGCCAGTGGCACGGCGGCCGAAGGACTCGACCGCTCAGGACAGACTTGCGCAACGACTACTGAAGGTCTTGGTGGCTGCAATCTTTACCTGTACGATTTCGCAAGGCCAGAACACGAACGCCTGATTACGGTCGCTGCGGGTGAAGTGCTTGGTGTATCTGCGATCGCGCAGGACGGTGCTCGTGTGTATTTCGTTGACCGCGCGGTTCTGTCTGGTGCTGGTGAGAACCCGTATCACACGGTTCCGCAGACTGGTGGGAACAACCTCTATGTTTATGACGCCACCACCGGCGTCACAGGGTTCGTCGCGACGCTTGGCGGCGAACAGGAAGATTGGCAGCGCGAATTCTTCCGGCCGGTCCAGGTCACGGGCGAACATGGCCGTTTCCTGCTGTTCGCCAGTGCTGCGCCTGAACTGACTCCCGACGACCATACAGGTGTCACACAGTTGTTCGAGTACGCCGCCGGCGAAGGCGCTAAGCCGGCTGAACTGGTGCGGGTGACGCAGGGCGAAGCCGGCTACAACGACAACGGCAACAGCGTCGCAAGTGGTGTGCGGACAGAGCAATTCGCACTGCTGAATCAACGCTCTGGTCGAAGCCTCGACTTCCAAACGGCCGCGAACTCCCTTAACATCTCCTCTGATGGTATGACCGTTGTTTTTGAAACGGTTGGTCGGCTCAGTCCTTATGCGACGTCGGCGCAGCCGACCGCCTCTGCCCCGCGGGGGTGTACAAGTGTCTATGAGTTTCATACTGCGGGCGCGCTCAGCAAAGGCTCTGTCCATCTCGTCTCTGACGGTCGTGACTCCCAGCCCAACAGGGGCACCGCCTGTGGAGCTGGATTCATGGGCATGGATGCGACGGGGGATAACGTTTTGATCGAGACCGCGGATGCGCTTGTCCCGTCTGACCTGGATGGTGTGCAGCGCGATGTGTATGACGTGCGTGTGGACGGTGGTTTCCCGTCCGTTGTCGCGTCGGGTTCGTGCGCGGGCGGTGGTTGTGAAGGGTCCGCGAGCACGCCGCCTCTGTTCGCGGCCCCCGCTAGCACCGTGCTGACCGGTCCGGGCAATCTCGACTCGCTCCCGGCGGCTGCGGTCCGGCCGGTCAAATCACGAGCGAAGCTCACGCCCCGTAGGTGTCCGAGGGGTAAGCGCCTCGTTCACCGCAAGTGCATCAAGGTCAGACCGAGCCGCACAGGTCGAGCAACCACAACCCACAGTCGGAGGGCCAAATGACCCGTAATGCGCACCATTTTCTCGCTCTCGCGGCGTTGCTGGGCGCTCTCGCCCTCGTCTCTGTGGCGGGTGTTCCGTCCGCACAGGCTGCGGTCTCGGCTCCGGCTTGGCATATCACTGTGGCGCCTACCCCGAGCGTGTTGCCCTCGGGTGTGGGGAAGCGGGGGCGCTACGCGGTCGCGGTCGAGAACGTTGGCGCCAAGACGAGCGAAGAAGGGCTGACGGTCAGGGATGTGCTCCCGCCAGGGCTGAGCGCCGTTGGTGTTAGGGCCGAACCAGAACTTGAAGGACCGGAATGCCCGCTGGCGGCGGGGTCGGAAGTCCTCTGTCGTTTCCCGTCGGGGGTTGTCGTCCCGAGCGGGTTTGTGGTGCTCGATATCGAATATACGGTCACGAGCGCTGTGAGCGAACCGCTCGTCAACACTGTGTCGGTCAGTGGCGGTGGCGCCCCGGTCGCTAGTGAGCAGACGTCGATCCCGGTTGGTGGTGAACATGCCAAGGCGCCTGCGGGTGTCGAACAGTTCGCTTTCGAAGCTACCGGTCCCGCAGGCGAACCCTTCACCCAGGCCGCAGGTCACCCCCATTTCCTCACCACGACGCTGGTCCTCAACAGTATGAGGGTCGAAAGCATCCTCGAAGAATTCAAGCCTGTCATACCTTATAAGAATCTCGTCTTTTATTTGCCTCTTGGCATGCTTGGTGATCCTGCGGTTACCGAACCCTGTCCCGCGTCGCTGGTGACGTTGCAGGGTGAACGCAGTGGTTGTCCGACTTCCAGTCGTGTCGGCACGATCCTGCCGATGATCGTCAACCAGGTCTTCGCGAGCAACTCAAACGATTCTACGAATGAGCATGGGATCTACAGCATGGTCCCGGAGCCCGGTTACGTCGCTGAGTTCGCTTTCGCGGCTAACGGTCTCACTTTCTTTCTTTATGCCAACGTCGTTCGTCACGATGGTGCCTACATGCTTCGCGTCAGTCTCCCCGGCGTGCCAGGCAACGCGAGCTTCATCGGTGCGGTCACGACTTTCTTCGGTGACATCCAGGAAGAACACGCTACGCCCGGTAAGCAGCCGATTATCAGTGATCGTGGTGCGTTCTTGACCGATCCCAGTGATTGTCAGGCTTCTGGGGCGCGTAGCGCGAGCGTCGAAGTGGATACGTGGGAAGCACCGAGCACGATGATTCCGGCTTCTGCGCTCACGTTCCCGACGCTCGAAGGTTGCGGCCTGCTTGATTTCTCCGCGTCGCTCGCCGCCGGTCCGGACGTCCGTGTCGCGGGTGACACGACCCAGGCCGACGAGCCCTCCGGGTACAAGCTGCACGTCCATCTGCCCCAGGCGTCGAACGTTGGTACTGGGGTTGGTACGCCGCCGTTCAAGGCGCTCGATTTCACCTTCCCGGAGGGTACTTCGCTTTCGCCGGGGGCCGCGAACGGTCTCACCGCGTGTTCCGAAACTGGCGGGCATGGTATCGATTTCCCCAGCGGCACCGGCTTGCCCGGCGCTCCGGGCACACCGGCCGGGGAAGGCGAAGTCGATGGTCCGGACGGGCTGCCGCACACTGAACAGGGGCACTGTCCCTCCTCTTCGATCGTGGGCTCTGTCAGCGCGAGTACGCCGTTGTTGCACGAATCGCTAACCGGCCACCTCTATCTCGCCGAACCTGGTTGCGGCAATGGGACGCACCCCAATCCCTGCACGCCCGAAGGCGCTGCTAACGGCACGATCTTCCGTCTGTACCTGGAACTGGAAGCACCCGAACGAGGCGTCATCGTCAAGCTCCCCGGACAGGCACGCGTTGACCCGAGCACCGGACGGATCACCTCCGTGTTCGAAGACACACCCCAGTTCCCTGTCGAAGATCTCACGATAGAAACCAGTCCCGGGCCGCGCGCGTCGCTCGCTAACCCACAGACCTGTGGCACCGCGACAACGACCGCATTGGTGGTGCCGTGGAGTGGTGGGTCTGCGGCCGAACCCGCGGGTAGCTTCGAAGTCAACGAAGGCTGCGGCCCGCAGGGCTTCACGCCCGCGTTCACCGCCGGCACGACCAATCCCGCCGCTGGCGGCTACAGCCCCTTCACCTTGACCCTGAAGCGCGAAGACCGCGAACAGAACATCGCCTCGCTCTCGACGACCCTCCCTCCGGGCCTACTGGCAGCCGTCTCCCACGTCACCCAATGCCCGGAACCGCAGGCCGCCCAAGGAGCCTGTCCCGCCTCCAGTCGTGTCGGGTCGACCACCGTCGCGATCGGCTCCGGTACCCAACCGTTCTACCAGTCCGGCCAGGTCTACCTGACCGGCCCCTACAAGGGTGCGCCGTTCGGCCTCTCGGTCGTCGACCCCGCTGTCGCGGGACCGTTCAACCTCGGCAACGTGATAGTCCGCGCCGCCCTCTACATCAACCCACACACCACCCAGGTCACCGCCGTCTCCGACCCCTTGCCGCAGATCATCGACGGCGTGCCGCTACGCATCCGCACGATCAACGTGACACTCGACGCGCCCAATTTCACGTTGAACCCGACTAGCTGCGCCCCGATGAGCATCACGGGCACGGTCGCCTCCACACAGGGAGCGCAGGCCCCCGTCTCCAGCCCATTCCAGGCACAAGGGTGTCGCAACCTTCCCTTCAAACCCATCCTGACTGCCTCTACTAAGGCGCATACGAGCCGGACGGGCGGGGCGAGCTTGACCGTCAAGATCGCCTCCACGGCGGGACAGGCGAACATCGGCAAGGTCGACCTCACCCTCCCCAAACAACTCCCCTCGCGTAACTCGACGTTGCAGAAGGCCTGCACACAAGCACAGTTCAACACTAACCCCGCGGGTTGCCCTGAAGGCTCGAACATCGGCGTCGCCCGAGCCGTCAGTCCGCTCCTAAACGTGCCGCTCACCGGCCCCGCCTATTTGGTCTCCCACGGCGGTGCGGGCTTCCCCGACGTCGTGTTCGTCCTACAGGGCGAAGATGTCCGGATCGACGTGACCGGCAACACGAACATCAAGAAAGGCGTCACCTACAGCCACTTCGAAACCGTCCCCGACGCCCCCATCTCCACATTCGAAACAGTGCTCCCACAAGGCCCCCACTCGATCCTCGGCGCCAACATCTCCGCATCCGCCAAAGGCAGCCTCTGCAGCCTAACCCTGAACATGCCCACCACGATCCACGCCCAAAACAGCGCGACCATCAAACAAACCACAAAAATCACCATCACCGGCTGCCCAAAGACAAAGAAAAAGCACAAACAAGGAGCGCGACGCGGGCAGGGACGCTCACACAGTAACGCCAAGCGCAAATAGCACGAGCCGCTCAACGACAGAAAAACTCATCGTAGAAAACAGTGAAACGTGACCCTAAAGAAACCGCGACGGCCTTCCGTACCGTCGTTCTCCTCGGACTAGTGACGTTCGCCGTTGCGGTTTTCGGCGTCCAGTCTGCAGGTGCGGCCTGCCCCAACGAAAGTGTGCGGGTGGAACTGAACTCAACGCGGCTCCCGGATTGTCGTGCGTATGAGAGGGTGACCCCGTCCTACAAGGAGGGTTACAATTTGTTTGCGCTCAATTATTCGCCGGATGGGGACCGCGCTATTCTCTCCAGTCTCGCCAATCTCGCTGGAGCATCCGGATCGGGTGAATCGGTGCCGGAAGCGAACATGTATCTGGGTACCCGTACGGGGGGCGGTTGGCAGATTGCTCCATTGAATGCTCCCGTCAGCTCGTTTGTGGGTCAGATTCCGCTGGCGTATGAGGCGGCGCGTGGTCTGACGCTATGGGATCAGCATACTCCTCGGGAGTCTGCCATAACGCGCGGGCTGTACATCAGAGACGCAGAACCGACCCCTAAATATGAATTCGTTGGGCTGCTCAATCCGGTAGCCGGCGGCGAAGAAGAAAGTGACGTGATTGAAGCGCCGGACGGTAGGCCGGTTGCGGCTACCGAAGATTTCCGTCATATCGTTGTTTTCGCTCCGTCTCCCGATGATTATTGGACGAGTTTCGATGAAACGGCTGGTGCTGGGGGGTCGTTGTATGAATACAGCGGTACCGGTAACACGCAGCCTGTGCTCGTCGGTGTGGAGGGTGAAGAAAAAGGTGCGATGTCGCAGATCGGCCTTTGCGGTACCGAGCTAGGCGGTGGGAGAGGTGGCTCCGCGTACAACGCTCTGTCTGGCGATGGTGAAACGATCTTCTTCAGTGTCTCACCGCAAGGCACATTCGGGTGTTCGTCGGTCGTTGCGCCTGAAGTGGTTGAGTTGTATGCGCGGGTTCAGGGTGCCGTCACGAGCTCTCTGCCTGCCGAAACTGTGCACGTCTCTGAAAGCGAGTGCACCGAAGCGTGTGGGGCGGTGTCGGGGGGAAATCTCGGGAAGAATTTCGAGGGTGCCTCGCGGGATGGACGGAGTGTTTATTTCACCAGTACTCAGAAGCTCGCCAACGATGCCGTCGACGGCACGGCGAGCGGCACAGCCGAAGCTTGCGCAACGACTACCGAAGGTCTTGGCGGCTGCAACCTCTACCTGTACGATTTCGCAAGGCCGGAACACGAACGCTTGATCACGGTCGCTGCCGGCGAAGTGCTTGGTGTCTCCGCGATAGCACAGGACGGTGCTCGTGTCTATTTCGTCGACCGTGCGGTTCTGGCTGGTGCTGGTGAGAACCCGTACCACAAGGTTCCCCAACCTGGTGCGAACAACCTCTATGTTTATGACGCGATCACTGGTGTCACAACGTTCGTGGCGATGCTCGGCGGCGAACAGGAAGACTGGCAACGCGTATTCTTCCGGCCGGTCCAGGTCACGGGCGAACATGGCCGTTTTCTGCTGTTCTCTAGTGCTGCGCCTGAACTGACTCCCGATGACCATACAGGTGTCATACAGTTGTTCGAGTACGCCGCCGGCGAAGGCGCTGAGCCCGCTGAACTGGTGCGTGTGACCCAGGGCGAAGCCGGCTACAACGACAACGGCAACAGTGTCGCAACCGGTGTATCGGCAGAACAATTCGCACTCCTGAATCAACGCTCTGGTCGAAGC
>JBOGYB010000021.1:0-10580 GCA_050696555.1 Solirubrobacteraceae bacterium
GCTCAACCGCTACCCGGACCCCACCAACTCGCTATTGCGAAGCCGGTTGTCGGAGCGCTACGGGGTGCCCTCGTCGCGGATCGCGATCGGCAACGGGTCGTGCGACATCCTGCTCGCCGCCGGCGAGGCGTTGCTGGAGCCCGGCGCGGAGCTCGTGTATGCGTGGCCCTCGTTCTCGGTGTACCCACACCTGAGCGCGGCTTCGGGTGCGCGTGCCGTCACCGTCCCGCTCGACGCGTGCGATCGCCACGACCTACAGGGGATGCTGCGCGAGATCACAGCCGCCACGCGCCTTGCGATCGTGTGCAACCCGAACAACCCCACGAGCACAGCGCTACCGCTCTCCTCGATTGCGGACTTCGTGGCGGAGGTGCCGCGGCACGTGTGTGTGATCGTCGACGAGGCCTACTGCGAGTTCAACTTGCTGGAGGACCCCGATGCGTCGATCGAGTTGCTCGACCGCCACCCCAACCTTGTCCTGCTGCGTACTTTCTCGAAGGTGTACGGGCTGTGTGGATTGCGCGTGGGCTTTGCGCTGTGCGGCTCGGAGGATCTGCCGCGCGCGGTCAACCAGATCCGCCAGCCCTTCTTCTGCAACGCGGTTGCCCAGGTGGCGGCGGTCGAGGCGCTCTCCCACCAGGACGCGGTGACCGACCGTGTGACGCGTACGATCGCCGAGCGTATCTCTGTGGATGAGCGTCTACGCGCGCTGGGGCTCCAGCCGGCGGAGTCGCAGGCCAACTTCTGCTGGTTTGATCTCGGTGGCGGGGAAGACCCCGAGGCCGCCGTCGAGCGCGAGGAAGAGGTCATACGGGGCCTGGCCGACCGCGCCGTACTCGTACGCGGCGGGGGTGCGTTGGGCAAGCCGGGGGCGCTGCGCGTGACTTACGGCACGAGCGAGGAGAACGCGATCTTCCTCGACGCGCTTGGCGAAGTGCTCTAGATCCACAGGTGGGGCGGATCTCCAGGTGTGCAGGCTCCGCTTAGGTCCCGGTGGGAGCCGACGAATCTACGATGCCCGCTCCCAGGGCTCGACTTGGGGCGAACTGTCTGCTACAAAGCCTTTAGACGATCATGCAGACGACCCTCTCGACATCCGCCGCCGCATCCCGCGTGTCGTATTGGTCGTTTCGCTGCGCCTGGCGATTTAGCTAGGCGCTCCGACCTGGCCTCCGTCCCGTGAGCTGGAGGCGACACAGGTCGCATCGGGTCCCGAAATCGGGACCGGGCGCCCGCTCCGCGGCCGCACAGGCCACGCCGACCGGCAAGTCGCTCACGGTACGCGAAGCAGGACAAACCAACCCGTACTTGAAAGGATCAAGCAGATGATGATCGTCATGAAGGAGGACGCAACCGACGAGCAGATCGGCGCGGTGATAGAGAAGATCGAGGGGGCGGGGGCGCTCGCGCACCCCATCAAGGGAGCGCGACTCACTGTGATCGGCGCGATCGGCGACGTGGAGCAGGACGTGAACGTGGCAGGCCTCGGTCTCGAGGGACAGCCGGGGGTGGATCGTGTGATGCCGATCCTCAAGCCCTACAAGCTCGCCTCCTCGCAGATCCGTCACGGTGAGCGGACGGTGCTCGAGATCGAGGGGCGCAAGATCGGTGGCGATCACTTCGCGCTGATCGCGGGCCCGTGCACGGTCGAATCGCGCGAGCAGCTGCTCGAAACTGCGGACGTGGTGAAGGAGGCGGGCGTTGCGATGCTGCGTGGGGGGGCCTACAAGCCCCGCACCTCCCCGTACGCCTTCCAGGGGCTCGGCCAGGAGGGCTTGCGGTTGCTCGCCGAGGCGAGGGAGCGAACCGGCCTGCCGATCGTCACCGAGCTGATGGATGCACGCGACCTGGAGCCCGTGCTCGAGGTGGCGGATGTGATCCAAGTGGGGGCCCGCAACATGCAGAATTTCCCGCTGCTCTCCGAGCTCGGCCGCTCGGGGCGTCCGGTGCTGCTCAAGCGCGGGCTCTCCGCGACGCTTGATGAGCTCCTGATGGCGGCGGAGTACGTGCTCAAGGAAGGTAACCCCAACGTGATGCTGTGCGAGCGGGGGATTCGCACATTCGAGGGCTCTTACCGCACGACCCTCGACCTGCAGGCGGTGCCGGTGCTCAAAGAGCTCTCGCACCTCCCGGTTGTGGTCGATCCGAGTCACGCCGCGGGACGGCGCTCGCTCGTGGCGCCGATGTCGCTTGCGGCCGCCGCCGCCGGCGCCGATGGGATCATCGTCGAGGTGCACCCGAACCCCGACGAGGCTCTCTGCGACGGGCCGCAGGCGCTTCTCGCCGATGATTTCGCCGAGTATGTGGCGGCGGTCGAGCGCGTCGCGGCACTTGCGGGGAAGGCATTCAGCACGGCGTGACACAGTTGAAGGTGGCGGTGCTCGGGGTCGGGTTGATCGGTGGGTCCGTTGGCCTGGCCGCACGCCGCCGTCTCGGTGCGCACATCGTGGGCTACGATCCCGACCCGGACGCCCTCTCAAAGGCGGTGGAGCTAGGGGCGATCCACGAGCCGGCCGATGACGTCGCGAGGACCGTGACCGATGCGGACTACGCATTCGTCGCCACCCCGGTAGGTCCGGCGGTGGAGGTTGCGCGCGCCGCACTGGCAGCATCCGGTCCCGACTGCGTGGTGAGCGACGTGGGGTCGACCAAGCGCCATATCGCACATGAGCTGCCAGATCCCCGCTTCATCCCGGGTCACCCGCTTGCCGGTGCCGAGACCGCAGGTGTAGAGGGGGCCCGCGAGAGCCTGTTCGACGAGGCACTCTGGTACCTGACGCCGGCCCGCGTCGAGGCCGCGCCCGCGCTGGCGCGGATGGAGGGGTTGATCGGGCAGCTCGGGGCGACCCCGGTGGCGATCGCCCCCGACGCCCACGACAGGCTGATGGCGAGCGTGTCGCACATGCCGCATGTGCTCGCAAACGTGCTGGTGTCTCAGGCTTTGCGGGTGGCGCCCACGCAGACGGGTCGCGGTCTCCACACAGGCACCGTGGGAGCGAACCCCAGCTTTCGCGATGCCACCCGCGTAGCGGGGGCGAACACGAGGATCTGGACCGACATCTACATGTCCAATGCGGACCTGCTGGCGGAGGCCCTCGACGAGGCGATCCGGGAGTTGAGTGGGGTGCGCGATGCGCTCGATGCCGAGGATGCCGATGCGCTCGCGGCATGGAACGAGCGGGCCCGCGAAGCGCGCGAGCGGCTCGCGGGCAGCGCCTTGAAACCCGCACCAGACGGTGGTTTCGGGAGTGAGGCTGCCGGCCCGGCGCAGGGCTCGTAGGGTTAGGAGCGCCATGGAAGCGCGCTTTGAGCCCTCGCGTGGGCTGCACGGGGAGTACACCGCCCCACCAGACAAGTCGATATCCCATCGTGCCGCCCTGCTCGGCGCGATGGCATCGGAGCCGACGCGCATCGAGAACTATCTGCACGCCGCCGACACGGATTCCACGCTCGCGGCCGTGCAGGCGCTGGGGGCACTCGTGGACGAGCGCGACGGTGTCATCACCGTGCGTGGTACGGGGCTGCGCGAGGCACGCGAGCCTACAGGGCCAATAGATGTGGGTAACGCGGGTACGCTGCTGCGGCTATTGCCGGGCTGGTTGGCGGCGCAGGAGGGCCGCTCGTTCACGCTCGACGGTGACGAGTCGATCCGTCGTCGTCCGGTTGACCGCGTGGCTGAGCCCCTGCGAGAGATGGGGGCTGTGATCGAGGCACGTGAGGATCGTTTCCCGCCGGTCACCGTGCACGGTGGGCGCTTGCGTTCGATCTCCTACGAGTTGCCGGTGGCGAGCGCGCAGGTGAAGTCGTGCGTTCTGCTGGCGGCGCTTGCCGCGGACGGTGCTACGACGGTGGGCGAGCCTTCACGCAGTCGCGATCACACCGAGCGGATGCTGTTGCGTGCGGGGGTGAACATCCACCGTCACGGCAAGCACGTCACGGTGGTTAATGCCGACGAGCTGGTGCTCGATCGGGTTGTGGTGCCGGCCGATCTGAGCTCCGCCGCGTTTATGATCGCCGCCGCCGTGCTCGTGCCCGGGTCGCGTCTGCTCGTGCGCGACATTGGCGCGAACTGGACCCGCACCGGCTTTCTGCGGATCGTGAAACGGATGCGGGGGATCGTGCTTGGTGACCTCGAGGACGAGAGTGGCGAGCTGATTCACGATGAGCCGATTTGCGACTTGGACGTCGCGCACGGGGCGCTGGAGGGCACGTATGTGGAGCCGGAGGAGGTCCCGCTTGCGATCGACGAGCTCCCACTGGTGGGGCTGCTCGCCTGCTTCGCCGAGGGAGAAACCGTCGTGCGTGGCGCGGGCGAGCTGCGCGTGAAGGAGTCCGACCGTATCGCCACCGTTGTGGACGGTTTGCGGGGGTTGGGTGCCGACATCGACTCGCTGGAGGACGGGTTTGCCGTGACTGGGACGGGTGGCTTGAAGGGCGGCATGATCGATGCCGCGGGGGACCATCGGTTGGCGATGATGGGGGCTGTCGCGGGACTCGCCTCGCGCGAGGGAGTGACGGTGCGTGGGATGGAGGTGGCCGCTGTGTCTTATCCGGGTTTCGTGCGCGACCTGAGAACACTCGCCTCGTAATGCTTGTCGCGATCGACGGGCCTGCCGGGGCCGGCAAGTCGACCGTAACGCGAGCGCTCTCCCGGAGGCTCGGTTTCACCTACCTGGATAGTGGTGCGATGTACCGCTGTGTCGGATTGCTCGCGCTCGAGTCCCCCGATCGTGAGCCGGCGGCGCTCGCGCGCTCAGCCCGGATCGAGTTTGAGCCACGCGCCGAGACCGGCGATCCCGGGCTGCGTGTGCTGCTCGACGGGCGCGATGTCAGCGAGGCGATCCGCACCGCCGGGGCCTCCGAGGCGGCCTCGCGTGTAGCGGCCGATCCTGGGGTACGCGAGGCGCTTGTAGCCAAGCAGCGTGCGCTTATCTCCAGGGGAGACTGGGTGGCCGAGGGGCGGGATATCGGCACGGTGGTGGCGCCCGACGCGGAGCTGAAGGTGTACTTGACGGCCGACCCGGCCGAGCGCGCCCGGCGCCGGGCGGCGGAGCTCGGCGGCGAGCAGGCGATCGTGATGGCCGAGCAGGCGTTGCGCGACGAGCGCGACTCCACGCGTGCGCACAGCCCCCTGCAAGCAGCCCCTGGCGCGGCTGTGCTCGACACGACCGGCATGAGCATCGAACAGGTTGTGGAGCACATCGCAGAGCTCGCGCGAGCCGCCGGCTCATCCGCATAAACGAGGCGCTGAATACGCTGATCCAGGCACGACGTCTGGGCCGGTCATACTGCCCTGATGCAGAAGGTGGCGATAGTTGGGTACCCCAACGTGGGCAAGTCATCGCTCGTGAACCGTTTGGCGGGCTCGCGCGAGGCGGTTGTGCACGAGCGACCGGGGGTAACACGGGACCGCAACGAGATCGAGTGCGAGTGGGGAGGACACACATTCACGCTGATCGACACCGGTGGAGTGGACTTCCAGGACGAAGACCCGCTCTCGGGCTCGATCCGTGAGCAGGCGCGCGCGGGCCTTGCCGACGCGGAGGTGGCTGTGCTGGTCGTGGACGCACGTGCGGGGGTGCGCCCTGGTGACGAGGAGATGGCGGACATGTTGCGTCGCTCGCCGCTACCGAAGATCGTGGCGGCCAACAAGTGCGACGGGGTGGCCGATCTGCCGCTCGCCGCCGATTTTCACCGCCTCGGGCTCGGCGATCCGCTCGCGGTGTCCGCCACGCAGGGTCTCGGCACGGGCGATCTACTCGACAGGATCGTCGAGCTGCTCCCCCCCGAGGAGGAGGATGAGAGGGATGAGGAGGAGATCCGCCTCGCCGTGATCGGGCGCCCCAACGTGGGCAAGTCATCGCTCGTGAATCGTTTCCTTGGCGAAGAGCGCGTGATTGTCTCAGAGGTGGCGGGGACGACCCGCGACGCGATCGACACACCGCTGGAAGTGGACGGCCGTCGCCTCGTGTTGATCGACACGGCCGGCATTCGTCGCCAGTCGAAGGTGTCGGATTCGGTTGAGTACTACACGACCTTGCGCTCCCAGCGGGCCGCGGAGCGCGCGGATGTGGCGCTGGTGGTGTGCGACGCCACGGATGGCGTCACATCCCAGGATCTACGCGTGGCGGAGCTGGCGATGAAGACGGGTTGTGCCACGGCAATCGTGCTGAACAAGTGGGATCTAAACGAAGGCACCGAGCAGGACCTCGACCACGAGCGGGCGCGTGTCGCGGAAAAGCTGAGGTTGCGTCCACGGGTGCTTACCGCGAGCGCCAATACGGGTCGCAACGTCGCGCGGCTACTCGCGGAGACGATCGCGCTCGGCGACCGCCGCCGTGGACGTATCCCGACCTCGGAGCTCAACCGCTTCCTGGCCGAGGCGGTCCAGGCACGCCAACCACCGGTGGGCACCCGCCGCGGCTCGAGCCAGCATCGTCTCAAGCTCATCTACATGGCTCAGATCGGCGAGCGCCCTCCACGCTTTGCGATCCAAGTGAACTCGCGCGCGAGGGTGACGCGCGACTATGCGTACTTCATCGAGAACCGTATGCGCGCTCGCTACAACATGGACGGGGTGCCCCTGATCGTGGACTTCGTGGAGCGTGGCGGTCGTAGCCGCGAGCGAGCCGCGTAGGTATACGCTCGCCCCTCCCGGCGGCCCCGGGAAGACGGGGTGAATAGACTTATCCGCCACTTCTTCCCGCGAGACCTGTGGAGCCGATCCCCAAGCTATGAGCCACCATTCCGATAAAGAGTTCCTGTTCACCTCCGAGTCGGTCACGGAGGGCCATCCCGACAAGATCGCCGACCAGATCTCAGACGGCGTGCTCGACGCGGTGCTCGCCGAGGACCCTTACGGGCGTGTAGCGTGCGAGACGCTCGTCAACACCGGCCTGATCGTGGTGTCCGGCGAGATCTCCACGAACACATACGTGGACATTCAGGAAATCGCGCGTGAGACGGTACGCAAGATCGGATACGACAACGCCGCATACGGGTTCGACTGCGATACGTGTGCGGTCATCAACACGATCGACAAGCAGTCACCTGACATTGCCCAGGGTGTGGATGCCGCTTATGAGACACGCCACGACCCCGCGGACGAGGACGAGCTCGACGTCGCCGGAGCCGGCGACCAGGGGATGATGTTCGGCTACGCCTCCAACGAGACCGACGAGCTGATGCCGTTGCCGATCTCCCTTGCGCACAAGCTCTCCAAGCGACTCGCGGAGGTGCGCAAGGGTGAGGTGTTGCCGTATCTGCGCCCGGATGGCAAGACCCAGGTGACCGTCCGCTATCAGGACGGACGGCCGGTGGAGATCGAAAAGATCCTGATCTCAACGCAACACGCCGACGGGATCGACTCCGAGACGCTCATCAAGCCCGACCTGTTCGAGCACGTGTTGCACCCGGTGCTGCCCACCGAGCTGTATGACCAAAAGAAGCTGATGAAGAACTTCCTCGTGAACCCCACCGGGCGTTTTGTGATCGGCGGGCCGATGGGCGATTGCGGCTTGACGGGGCGCAAGATAATCGTCGACACCTACGGTGGCATGGCCCGCCACGGCGGTGGGGCCTTCTCGGGAAAGGACCCCTCCAAGGTGGACCGCTCGGCGGCCTACGCCGCGCGGTGGGTCGCGAAGAACATAGTTGCCGCCGGTCTGGCCGACCGCGCCGAGGTGCAGGTCGCCTATGCGATCGGTGTCGCCCGCCCGGTGTCGGTGATGGTGGAGACGTTCGGCACCGAGAAGATCGGCCGTGGGCAGATCGCACAGCTCGTCGACGAGCACTTCGACTTGCGCCCGGGTGCCTTCCGCGAGGAGCTCAAACTGCACCGCCCGATCTACCAGAAGACAGCCGCCTACGGTCATTTCGGTCGCGACGACCACGACTTCACGTGGGAGAAGACCGACAAGGCCGAGGCGCTGCGCTCCGCCGCCGGGCTCTCGAGCGCAGGGGCCGCCGCCTGACACTGCTGTGGATGACCCGGCGCTTTTGGGCGGAGCGTCGGCCCGGGGTCGGATGGTCCGACCCCCGGTTTAGTGTTGAGCAGTGTCAGCGATAGTCCAGGTCGAGCCGATGACAACGGCCCGTGCGTTGCGTGGACCGTTCGACTACCGCCTACCCGAGGAGTTGCGCGAGGGCATCGAGGTCGGCTCGATGCTTGTGGTGCCGTTCGGGCGTCGCGAGATCCTTGGTGTGGTCACGGGGCTAGCCGACCACAGCGATGTCTCTGATGAGAAGCTGCTCGCGCCGCTCCGCGCGATAGATGAAGGTCCACCAACCCTCCCCATCGATCTGGTCGCGCTCGCCGAGTGGCTGGCCGAGGAGTACTGCTCGACGCTCTCTCGTGCGCTCGCGCTTGTTCTCCCGCCCGCTGCCACCCGTCGCCTCAGCGGGCGCAAACGGCGAATGGCGCCCACGCGTCACGAGCATATTCAGGTGGGCGCGCGGATAGAAGGGCCCCCGCCGCTAACCGCCGAGCAGGGCAAGGCACTGACAGAGCTGTGCGACGCGCTCGGCGCGGACGCCCAGACGCGGCTGCTTGCCGGCATCACCGGATCGGGCAAGACCGAGGTGTACCTGCGGATCGCCGCCGAGGCGCTGGAGCAGGGGCGTGGTGCGATCGTGCTCGTCCCGGAGATCGCGCTCACGCCACAGATCGTGGCTCGCTTCGTGGAGCGCTTCGGGGACACGATCGCGGTGCTCCATTCGCGCCTCACCGTCGCGCAGCGACGCGAGGAGTGGCGGCGCCTGCGGGTGGGGGAGGCGCGTGTGTGCATAGGTCCGCGCTCGGCCGTGTTCGCCCCGCTCGAGCGGCTCGGGCTGATCGTGATCGACGAGGAGCACGACGCTTCCTACAAGCATGAGGGAGACCCGCGCTATGACGCACGGACCGTGGCTGCACGGCGCGCACGCGACTCGGGCGCGCTGCTGGTGCTCGGTAGCGCCACACCGCGCCCCGAGAGCGTTCACGCTGCCGGGAAATCCGATGGAGCGGTTACAACCACCCCTGTTTCGAGCCCCCCGAGCGAGTCGGTGGGGGCTGCGAAGCTAAATGGCATCTTGCGGCTTTCGAGCAGGGTGGATGGGCGCCCGTTGCCGCAAGTGACGGTGCTCGACATGCGAGACCAAACGCATGGCCTGCACCCGCTCACCGTCCAGGCGCTCGCCGACGTGCGCGCTGCTAATAGCAAGGCGATTGTCCTGCTCAACCGCCGTGGCTGGTCGAACTTCCTCACCTGTCGCTCGTGCGGGCGCGTGTGGAGTTGCCCGCAGTGCGACGTGGCGCTTGTCCTCCACAGAGCCGACGATCGTGTCGCCTGTCATCACTGCGGTCACTCCGAGCACGCTCCCCGTCGCTGTGAGTGTGGCTCCACCTCTGTTGCCCGCCACGGCGCGGGCACCGAGCGTGTCCAGCATGACCTTGCGAATACGCTCGACGACGGCGAATTCCCCGTGTTCCGACTCGACGCCGACACCGCCGGCGACGCGAATGGCCTCGGCGGTGTCGGGGAGCTACTGGCCCGCTTCCAGGAGGCGCCGGCTGGTGTCTTGATCGGCACTCAGATGGTCGCCAAGGGACATGATTTCCCCGACGTCACGCTGGGGGTCGTGCTCGACGCCGACGCCACCTTGCGCTTCCCGGACTTCCGTGCCGAGGAGCGCACGTTCGCGCTCGTGACACAACTTGCGGGTCGCGTAGGACGCGGAAATGAGGGGAGGGTGCTTGTGCAGACGATTGCCCCCGACGCACGTTCGATCTTGCATGCCGCAACGCACGACAGCGACGGCTTCCTTGCCGGGGAGCTCGAGCGGCGCGAGGCACTCGCCTATCCGCCCTTCTCGAGCCTTGTTCGAGTGGTGTGCGCGTCAGAGCACGCCTCGCGCGCACGCACCGCCGCGCAAGCTGTGCGCGCGGGGATCTCCGGCGCGGGAGTGAGCGTGCTCGGGCCGGCGGCGCTGTTCCGCTTGCGCGGGCGTGAGCGTCAGGTGCTCGTCGTGAAGGCGCCTGTCGAGCATCGCTCGATGGTGATCCGGGAGATCGGCGAGGCGGTTCGCCGCGTCGCCGAGGCTCGTGCGCACGCGCGTGTGAGCTTCAGCGTGGATGTCGATCCCCAATAGACGCTCAGTGCGGGCGGCCGCGAACTATCCTTTGCCAGGATGAGCGACGAGGAGTTCATGGACGCGGAGGTCGAGCCCGAGGAGGGCGCGCCCACCGCAGCCGAACTGGATCCGCAGATGCGGGCGCGCCGCGATGCGGCGCTGCGCCACGTACGCAAGTTCGGAGACCCCGTGCTGCGCGCCACCGCGTTGCCGGTCGACCGCTTCGACGCGGCACTCGAAGAGGAGATCGAGCGGATGGGGGAGCTCATGCACGATGCGCTCGGGGTGGGGCTTGCTGCCACCCAGCTCGGGGTGCTCCACCGTGTGCTTGTCTACCGTGCCTACACGGACGACCCGCTCACCGCGCTCGTCAATCCGGTGATCGAGTGGCGCAGCGACGAGCTGGAGGCGGCCGAGGAGGGCTGTTTGAGCCTGCCTGGTGTCCACGTCGAGGTCGAGCGGCCCGCGCG
>JBOGYB010000022.1:0-10330 GCA_050696555.1 Solirubrobacteraceae bacterium
CCGCGCGCGCACGCGCGAGTCACCTGTTTACGAACACATCCGCCCGCACCCCCCCGTACGCTGATCGAGGTGAGCTCTCTCACAAGAACTCCTCACAACAAGCCCCAGGTAGGCCACATTGAATTCACTGTGCGTCGCTCCTCCCGCGCGCGGCGGGTACGGGTCAACGTGCGCCATCACACCGAGGTCGAGGTGGTGCTCCCGTCCCGTGCCCCCGAGCGGGCCGCCGCTGCGGCTGTGCGTGAGCTCACACCCTGGATCGAGCGGCGGCTGTCGGAGGGGCGTCGCGCGCTGGCTCACGTCGCGGAGCGCGCGGGCACCGTCCCCTATCTCGGTGTCTCGCTGCTGCTCGTCCCCGAGCCGAGGCGCACACGCGCCCACCGCAAGGGAGAGACCCTGCTCGTGCCGCAGGGCGACCACCGGCCGGCGGTCGAGCGCCTTTACCGCCGGCTCGCGCGTCAAGAGGTCGCCGCGCGCCTGGACGCTGCCGTCGCGCAGGTCGGCGCCTCCTACAGTGGCCTCTCCATTCGCGCGCAAAGCACCCGCTGGGCCTCCTGCTCCTCCACGGGCGCCATGAGCTTCAACTGGCGCCTCCTGCTCGCCCCCGAGCCCGTCCTCGACTACGTCGTCTGGCACGAGGTCTCCCACCTCGACATCCGCGACCACTCCCCCCGCTTCTGGGCCCTGGTCGAGAGTCGCTGCCCCGGCTGGCGCGCCCAGCGCGACTGGCTGCGGCGCTATGGGGCGACTCTGGTGCTCTAGCCCCAACTCCAAATTGCTCCAAATTTCTCCAAGAATTTGGAATTGGTGCTAATCTCCAAGGAGTCGGAGTAATTTGGAATTGCTTGGATTTCGTCCGCTTTCAAGGAGGAAGCGTGTATGTAGATGCCCCACCGGGCTTTGTGGAGCTATGGTCGAAAATGGCCGATAGCGAGCACTTCATGGAGATCCTGGGAGTCGGTGTTGAGGGTGGGACTGGTGCCGACTATGTTCACTGGGACAAGCTTCGTCATCTACACCCGCCGAGCGATCTGACGCGCGAGGAGTGGTGGCTGGGGATCAAGATTGCCAGGTCGGCGCTTCTCCGCACCCTCCCTGTGCACGATGTAAACGGCAGTCCATTCGCATACAGCGCCCCCGATAGTGTGCAGCGGCTCCTCCATTACGTAGACCAGCATTGTGCCGGTGAGGTCGCGATGGGCGAGCTCGTGGCATCGGACGAGCAGGCGCGCCACCACTATCTCGTCAACTCTCTAATGGAGGAGGCGATTCGCTCGAGTCAGCTCGAGGGGGCCACGACCACCAGGCAAGTTGCCAAGGACCTCCTGCGAACCGGTCGTGAGCCAGCCGACCGCAGCGAGCGGATGATCCTCAACAACTACCGTGCACTCGAGTTCATGCGAGAGGAGATCGGCGACTCGCTCGCTCCGGCTGCCGTGCTCGAGTTGCACCGCATCCTCACCGACCGCACACTCGACGATCCGACGGCGGCCGGGAGGCTGCAAAGGCCTGGCGAGGTCAGGATCGCGGTCGTGGATGCTCTTGACGGCAGTGTCGTCCATACGCCTCCACCGGCTGACCAGCTACCCGCTCGGCTCCAGGCGCTTTGCGATTTCGCCAACCAGGGGGAGAACGAGTCCGACAGCTTCATCCACCCAGTGGTTCGCGCGATCCTGCTGCACTTCTGGCTTGCGTATGACCATCCGTTCGAGGACGGCAATGGTCGCACGGCGCGCGCTCTCTTCTATTGGGCTATGCGGACAAGCGGCTACTGGCTGGCTGAGTACCTGTCGATCTCACGCATCCTGCGCGAGGCTCCCGCCCAATACAGCCGGGCGTTTTTGCTGACGGAGACCGACGGCGGAGACACCACATACTTTCTTTTGCATCAGCTGAACACAATCAAGCGAGCCGTCGAGGAGTTGCACGCCTACCTCAACCGCAAGGCAAACGAGATCCGCGATGTCGAGCGGCTAATCGAGGGCTCGGACGGACTCAATCATCGCCAACTCGCATTGCTTAGCGAGGCTATTCGTCACCCGGACCTCACCTACACCTTTCAAGCGCACGCCGCCGATCACAGAGTCACACACGAGACAGCGCGCAACGATCTTCTCCAACTTCAGGGGCGGGGCCTCTTGCGGAGGCGCAAGGAAGGCCGGCGGCACGTCTTCAGCCCGGTTGCTGACCTGCCTGGAGCGCTCCAGGCTCGTCAGCCGAGTCAGCCGAACTCCAAATAACTCCAAATTACTCCAAGAATTTGGAGTTGAGCTTAGCCGCGCTGGTCGATCGGCACGTACTCTCGATCGCGCTCACCCGTGTAGATCTGCCTTGGGCGGGCGATCTTCTGCTCTGAATCCTGCACCATCTCCAACCACTGGGCGATCCAACCGCTCGTGCGACCGATCGCGAACATCACCGGGAACATCGCCACCGGCAGCCCCAGGGCCTCGTAGATGAGACCGGAGTAGAAGTCCACGTTGGGGTAGAGCTTGCGGGAGGTGAAGTACTCGTCGTCGAGCGCCCGCTTCTCGAGCTCTGTCGCGATGTCGAGCAGGGGGCTCTTCCCGCGCACCTCGAACACCGCGTCGAGGTGCTTGCGGATGATGCGCGCGCGGGGGTCGTAGTTCCTGTACACCCTGTGTCCGAACCCCATCAACCGCTCGTTTCCAGCCTTCACGCCTTCCAGGAAGCCGGGGATGTTCTCCACTCGCTCGATCCTCTGCAGCATCCGCAGCGCCTGCTCGTTGGCGCCGCCATGCAGCGGTCCGTACAGCGCCGCCACACCCGCCGCCACCGCCGAGTAGGGGTCCACCTGGGTCGATCCCACAGAGCGAACCGCGCTCGTGGAGGCGTTCTGCTCGTGGTCGGCGTGGAGGATGAACAACACGTCGAGCGCCCGCTCCAGCCTTGGATCGGGCTGGTACTTCAGCTCGGTCATCTTGTACATCATCCCCAGGAAATTCCCCGCGTAGGCGAGGTCGTTGTCGGGGTACACATACGGCTGCCCCATGTTGTGACGGAAGGCAAACGCCGCCAATGTCGGCATCTTCGCGAGCAAGCGAGTGATCTGGATCGCGCGCACCTCCTCGTCGTGGATCTGGTTAGCGTCCGGGTAGAAGGTGGAGAGCGCCCCCACCGACGCCACCAACATTCCCATCGGGTTGGCGTCGTAGCGGAACCCCTGCATGAACCCCTTGACGTTCTCGTGCACGAACGTGTGGATCGTGATCTCGTGCACCCAGTCGTCGAGCTGGCTGCTGGTGGGAAGCTCTCCGCGGATCAGCAGGTAGGCAACCTCCAGGTAGCTCGACTTCTCGCACAGCTGCTCGATCGAGTATCCCCGATGCTGCAGAATGCCGCGGTCTCCGTCGATGTAGGTGATCGCGCTGCGACACGAAGCCGTGTTCGTGTACGCGGGGTCGTATGCCATCAAGCCGAAGTCCTCGTCGTCCACCTTGATCTGCCGTAGGTCCATCGCTCGTACGGTCCCGTCGGTCACCGGCAGCTCGTAAGTCTTGCCCGTGCGGTTGTCGGTGACCGTCAGGGTGCCCCGCCCGGGAGCGCCGTTGGTTGTCGCATCTCGGGTCTGTGTCTCGGCGCCCATCGTTTCCTCCAGTCGGCTGTCGCTCTGTCTACCCCGATTATGCGACACGTGGGCTCCCTACCCGTGGGTAACTTGTGAAAGCGACCTCTACAGCGTTACCGCTGGGTCAGTCGTCCTCGCGCCACGGCCGTGCGCACGCGCGCCGGAGGCGCCATAGGCAGATCTCCGTGCGGGCCTCGTCGTGGCGAACGGGGCAAGCGTGCCCGCGGGTGATGGGGGTGGAGTGGACCTGGCCGTGGCCCGATCCCACCGTCCTCACCCAGCATATCCTCAGGGGTCTGGCGCACAGCCCAGCGCACGATCAGGAAAAGGGCCACGATCGGGATCTTCAAGAAGACCATCAGCCAGATGAAAGTCCAGGCATCCACTCCTATTTGATCGTATACCCGGTGGAGGGTGGGTACAACCTGCGGCGTTTCATCCGCGGAGTTGCAGGGGGGCGCCGCTGAACTGCGTGATCTCGCGCAGCTGCTCCACGCGGGCGTGGATCTCATCGCCCGTGAGTCTCTCTACGCGCTCGGTGCCGAACTCCTCCACGTTGAAGGAGGCGAGTGCGGTGCCGTGGGCCATCGCCCGGCGCAGGAGTTGGTCTGATAGCTCCTCGTGGGGATGGGCGGCGATGTAGCCCACGAACCCCCCCGCGAACGTGTCGCCCGCACCGGTGGGGTCGATCACGTCCTCCATCGGGTACGCGGGCAGCGCAAAAAAGCCCTCGTGTGTGACTAGCGCCGCGCCGTACTCCCCCTGCTTGGCGACGATTACGCTTGGCCCACCCCCACCGGTCGAGGCTTTCCAGGCGAGAATCTCCCGGGCGGCCGACACGAGGTTTGGCTTGCCTGTCAGCTGGCGCAGCTCGGCGTCGTTGAGGATCAGGCAGTCGACGCTCTCGATCGCCTTCACAAGCTGCTCCCTGGCGATGTCGATCCATAGGTTCATCGAATCGAGCGCCACGAAACGCGCGTTGGGGAGTTGCTCGCGCACCTCCAGCTGAAGGTCGGGGAGGATGTTCGCCAGGAACAGCACGTCGCTTTCCTTGGAGGTCTCTGACAGCTTGGGCTGGAAGCCCTCGAACACGCCCAGCTGCGTGTCGAGCGTCTCGCGCGAGTTCAAGTCCCATCCGTACTCGCCGCGCCAGAAGAAGGTCTTCCCGCCAACCACGCGCTCCACGTCTGAGACGTCAATGCCACGGCTGCGCATCACCTCCAGCTCCGCCTCATCGAAGTCATCGCCCACGGGCCCAACCACGCGCACCTCCTCGAAGAACGAGGCTGCAAGCGCGAAGTGCACGGCCGCCCCTCCGAGCATACGCTCGCGCTCCCCGAACGGGGTCTTCACGGCGTCATAAGCGATAGATCCGACAACGGTGATAGGCATGGCGCGAGACCCTACCGGACACCTCGCCGCCGGTAGCGCGATTCGGGCTCGACAGGCGGATCGTCCTGTTGGTGTCCTATAGCCTCAGCTTCTGTGCGTGCCATACAGATAACGGAGTTCGGTGGTCCCGAGGTGTTGAAGCTCGTGGAGCTGCCCACACCCGAGCCTGCGCCCGGAGAGGCACTGATCCGTGTCACGCGCGCGGGAATCAACTTTGCCGACACCCACACCCGCACCAACTCCTACGTGCAGAAGGCCACGCTGCCGCTCATCCCCGGTGGTGAGGTGGCGGGTGTCGTGGTGGAGGCGCCCCCCGGGGCGACTGTGAAGGTGGGTCAGCGGGTCGTGGCGCTCACCGGCGATGGTGGGTACGCCGAGTACGCGACTGCTCCCGCGGAGCGCTGCTACCAGATTCCCGACGAGCTCGACGATGGGGCGGCGGTTGCGCTCACGATTCAGGGACTCACCGCCTGGCATCTCTATCGAACCGCCGGTCGTGTCGCCGAAGGCGAGTCGGTAGTAGTCCACTCCGCCGCCGGAGGCGTCGGCTCGCTGGCGGTTCAGCTCGGCCATCCACTTGGCGCGGCGCGGGTGATTGCCACCGCGTCGAGCCCCACACGGCGCGACGTGGCGCTGTCGCTGGGCGCGGACGTCGCCATCGACCCCGATCCCGTTGGTCTCACAGAGCGTCTGCTCGAAGCCAACGACGGCAAGGAGGTGGACGTCGTCTTCGATATGGCTGGCGGGGAGACGTTCGAGCGCTCCTACCGCGCGCTCGCGCACTTCGGGCGGATCGTTGTCTGTGGGATCTCCTCGCAGCAACCGAACGAGATCCGCACCGGCTCGCTGCTGCGCCATTCGCGCACCGTCGCCGGGTTCTACCTGTTCCATTGTCTCGAGCGACCGGAGATGGTGACGTCCCCGCTCGCCGAGCTGTTCGAGCGTGCGGCCCGGGGTGAGCTGCATGTCGTCGTGGGTGGCACCTATGCGCTTGGGGATGCACCCCAAGCGCAGGTGGATCTGCGCGAGCGGCGCACCACCGGCAAGCTGCTGCTCGATCCGACGCTGTGAGCGCGCCCGCGAATAAGGTCGCGCCCAATACAGCGCGGCGTGAAACCCGGGGCGGTGGGCGCTCCGTGGTTAGCCGGGCGCGGTCGAGCGCCCCGAAGCACGTAAGCTCCCCTCGCGCATGACAAAGACCTTCGCCGAGCTCGGCCTCACCGAGGACACGCTGCAAGCACTGCGCGACGTCGGCTACGAGTCACCCTCCCCGATCCAGGAGGAGGCGATCCCACCGCTGCTGGAAGGGCGCGATGTGATCGGGCAAGCGCAGACGGGCACCGGCAAGACAGCCGCGTTTGGGTTGCCGATCGTGCAGTACATCGACCCTTCAGAGCAGGAGGTGCAGGCGCTCGTGCTCACCCCCACGCGCGAGCTTTGCATCCAGGTCACCCAGGCGTTGCGCGCCTACGGTGCCCGCAGCGGGGTGGATGTGGTGGCGGTGTTTGGCGGCGCTCCCATTCGCACCCAGCAGGCCCAGCTACGCGCGGGAGGGCATGTGGTGGTGGGCACGGTCGGACGCGTACTCGACCTCATCTCGCGCCACTCGATCGTGTTGCACGACTGCCGCTTCGTGGTGCTCGACGAGGCCGATGAGATGCTCGATCTCGGTTTCCTGGAGGACGTGGAGCGGATCCTCTCGATGACCCCCTCGGGGCGTCAAACCGCGCTCTTCTCCGCCACGATGCCCCCGCCGATCCGCAAGCTCGCCGACGCATACCTGTACGAGCCGGTAACTGTGAGGGTGAAGGCAGCGACGCTGACTATCGACACAGTCGCCCAGTTCCAGCTTCCTGTGGAGACGAAGGACAAGCCCGCGAAGCTCGTCGAGGTGCTGAGGGCGGAGAGACCTGAGCAGGCGATCGTGTTCGTGCGCACGAAGGTCCGCTGCGACCAGCTATTCCGCACATTGCGTGACGGGGGCATGAACGTGAGGGCGCTGCATGGCGACATGTCACAGGGCTCCCGCGACGGGGTGATGCTCGCCTTCAAGGGAGGACGCGTGCCGATCCTCGTAGCTACCGACGTCGCCGCCCGCGGTCTTGACATATCGACTGTCACCCATGTCGTCAACTACGACGTGCCCACGTCCCCCGAGACCTATGTCCACCGCATCGGTCGCACCGGTCGCGTCGGGCGCTCGGGACGCGCGATCACTTTCGTGGAGGCTCGCCAGAAGCGAGAGCTGGAGGCGATCGAGCGCCACATCGGCACCTCCATCGCCGCGTGGCAGAAGGATGCCGAGGCGCCGCCCACTCCGGTGTCAGAGCGCCCGCGCAGGCACTCCAAGCCCCACATCGCTCGCGACGGCTCCGAACCTTCGGTGAAGCTCGTGCTCGCGGGAGGGCGTGCGTGGGGTTTGAAAGTAGCCGACATCGTCTCCGCGGTCACCTCCGCCACCGGCCTCGACGGCGAGGCTGTGCGGGACGTGAGCGTGCTCGAGCGATTCTCGTTCCTCTCGGTTCCTTCCGCAGAGGCCGACCGCGTGATCGAGGCGCTCGACGGGAAGACTGTGGGTGGTAAGTCGTTGCGGGCTGAGCGCGTCCGCGCCGGCTGAGTGCTCCAGGTCGCTCCCATCGGGTGGGATACCGATCCCGATGAGGGAGTTGGTTGATGGACTTCGGCTTCACCGAGGAGCAGCTCCATTTCCAGGAGGCAGTACGCCAGTTCGCCGGGCGCCGCCTCGCGCCACGCTACGCCGAGGACGACCGTCGTGGCGAGCTCGACGCTCGCACCCTCTCGGACATGGCCTCGCTTGGGCTCTGCGGCATCGCGATCGACGAGCGCTACGGCGGGCAGGGCGCGAGCGCTGTCACTACAGGAATCGCCGCGGAGGAGGTGTCGGCGGCCGACTTCAATGCCGCCTACCTGCTGTTGATCCCGCTGCTGGCCGCCGAGGTGATCGAAGCCGCCGGGAACGACACCCAGCGCGAGCGCTTGCTCCCGCCGATCGCCGACGGCTCGACGCTTCCCTGCTTCTGCCTCACCGAGCCCGAGCATGGCTCGGATGCCGCTCGACTGAGGTTGCGTGCCGTGCGCGACGGCAGCGGGTGGTGCCTGACGGGAGAGAAGACGTCGATCTCGCTGGGCATGGCGGCGCACACCGCGATTGTGTTCGCGCGCACCTCCGAGGACGGTGCGCGTGGGATCTCCGCCTTCTATGTAGATCTCGACGAGCGCTACGTGCAGCGCTCCCCGTTCAAGGACCTCGGCAGCAAGTCGATCGGACGGGCGGCACTTCACTTCGACGGGCTTCCGGTTACAGGTGAGCGCCTCATCGGGGGAGAGGGCGAAGGGTTCATCCGCTGCATGCAGGGATTCGAGTTCTCGCGTGCGGTCATCGGTTTGATGTGCATCGCCTGTGCCTCCGCGGGCATCGAGGAAGCGCTTGCCTATGCGCGCCACCGCGAGGCGTTTGGCAAGCCGATCGGCGCCAACCAGGGAGTTGCGTTCCCACTTGCCGAGGCCACCACGCTTCTGCGCGGCGCGCGCTGGGTCTGTTACGAGGCGCTGTGGCGTCGCGACGCCGGTCTGCCACACCGCATCGAGGCGAGCATGGCCAAGTGGTGGGCCCCTAAGGTGGCTGTGGAGGCCGCCCACCAGGCGCTGCTCACGCTTGGGCACTCCGGCTACTCCGAGGAGCTCCCCGCCGGGCAGCGTATCCGCGATCTCATCGGTCTTGAGATCGGCGACGGCACCGCCCAGATCGCAAAGCTCGTGTTGGCGCGCGAGCTGCTTGGTCGCGCCTACGCGCCATAATCTCACCCCCACGATCTCAGGAGCGACATAGATGTCAACCGCCACGATGCAAACCACCGAGGGCACGATCGTCTTCGAGCTGTTCGACGAGGATGCCCCCAAGACGGTCGAGAACTTCCGCAAACTTGCCTCCGAGGGGTTCTACGACGGGCTCACCTTCCACCGCATCATCAGCGACTTCATGATTCAGGGTGGGTGCCCCCAGGGCACGGGGACGGGCGGCCCGGGGTACACGTTCGAGGACGAGATAAACTCCCACAAGATCGTGCGGGGGGCACTTGCGATGGCGAACGCCGGTCCCGACACGAACGGGTCGCAGTTCTTCATCGTCACCGCCGAGGCGTGCCCGTGGCTCGACGGCAAGCACACCGTGTTCGGCCAGGTGCAGAGCGGGATGGACGTGGTGGACAAGCTGGAGGGAGTTCCCACCGGCGACGGCGACAAACCCGTCGAGCCGGTGGGTATCGCCACCCTGGAGCTTTCTGACTAAAAAAATCTGGCCGGTCGGCCAATCGGGTGTAGCCTTCTCTGCTAGAGGGTGGCGCAGCCGGCCGCCAGGCCGGCCGCCCGGACCCCTCGTTTTCTTGAATTGGTGCGAACGAGCAGGGGAGTAGAGATATGGCGACCGTCGAGCAGGACGTGAACGTGCACGTACACAACGGAGCGACACCGGGTGTCAATGGCGCGAACCCCGACATCCCCGTTGAGAACCCGGCTACGGGGAAGATCGTCGCGAACGTCCCGGATCTCGACGCGGACGCCGTCGCGACGCTGGCAAAGCGCGGCCGGGCGGCCCAGCCCGGTTGGGAGGCGATCGGCTTCGAGAGCCGTGGGCGCATCCTGTTGCGCGCGCAGAAGTGGTTGATCGACAACTCTGAGCGCGTGATCGACACGATCGTCTCAGAGACCGGCAAGACCTACGAGGATGCTGAGTTTGCCGAGATCGCCTACGCCGCCAACGCCTTCGGCTTCTGGGCGAAGGAGGCACCGAAATACCTGGGCGACGAGCGCATCAAATCGGCGCAGATCATGCTCAAGGGAAAGAAGCTGATCCTGCGCTACCGCCCGCTTGGCTTGATCGGAGTGATCGGGCCGTGGAACTACCCGCTCACGAACTCCTTCGGCGACTGCATCCCCGCGCTCGCCGCCGGCAACAGCGTGATCCTCAAGCCAAGCGAGGTAACCCCGCTTACCTCGATGCTGCTCGCCGAAGGATTGCGCGAGTGTGGGATGCCCGACGGTGTCTTCCAAGTGGCAACGGGCCGCGGTGGGACCGGTGCGGCGCTCACCGACAACGTCGACATGATCATGTTCACCGGCTCCACCCGCACGGGGAGGATGGTGGCCGAGACGGCCGCCAAGCGATTGATCCCCTGCTCGCTCGAGCTCGGCGGTAAGGACCCGATGATCGTGCTCTCCGATGCCGACCTCGAGCGAGCGGCGAACGTCGCGGTGTACTACGCGATGCAGAACGCCGGTCAGACATGCATCTCGATCGAGCGCGTGTACGTAGAGGCGCCCGTGTACGAC
>JBOGYB010000023.1:0-10193 GCA_050696555.1 Solirubrobacteraceae bacterium
GAGTAGGGCTTGCTCCGCGCGCACGCGCGAGTCACCCCAAATCGTTTATGTCCCAACAGACCGGCCGGGCTTGCGCAGCTTCGCGAGCTCCCCCCAAGGACGCGTGTTCGCGACATCCACGGCGGTCAGCCACGCGCGCCGCGCGGTTGCGATACCCCAGCGCATCACGTCGAAGCGTGCGACCCAGTGCGCGTCGGAGTCGATCAGGATCCTCACCCCCGCTTGCGCCGCCGCGCGCGCGTGCACCTCGTTGAGATCGCGACGGTCGGGGTTGGCATTGATCTCGAGCATCGTCCCCGTGCGGGCCGCCGCCTCGATCACCGCTTGCATGTCGAGGGCGTAGGGGTCACGACGCTCGATCAACCTCCCCGTGGGGTGGCCGATCGCGTCCACGAGGGGGTGCTCAATCGCTGAGATCATGCGTTCGGTCATCGCTTGCTCGCTCATCCCGAAGGCGGTGTGCACGCTCGCGATCACCCAGTCGAGCTCCCCCAGCAGCTCGTCCTCGTAATCCAGGGAGCCGTCGGGGAGGATGTTCACCTCGCTGCCCGCGAGGATGCGGATGCCCTCGATGCTCGCGTCCGCCTCCGCCACCAACTCGATCTGGCGGCGCAGTTGCTCGGGGGAGACGTCGTCGCCGAAACCATGGGAGGCGGAGTGGTCGGTGATCGCCACGTACTCATATCCCCGCGCGCGTGCCCCCAACGCCATCCCCTCGATCGTGTCGCGTCCGTCCGAGGCCACGGTGTGGCAGTGCAAGTCCCCCCTGATGTCTCTCCGCTCGACGAGTCTCGGCAGGCCGTCGGAGTCGGTCGCGTCGGCGCGGCTTGGGTGTGCGGTACCGGATGCAGAGGAGCCGGCGCCCGACGCGCGCTGGAAGTCGAGCGCGGCCGCGGTCAGCTCGCCGCGGCTCTCGCGCAACTCGGGCTCGATGTAGGCGAGGCCGAGCATCGCGTACACCTCCTGCTCGCTCTCACAAGTCGCGGTGGTGCCGCTCTCGTCGTCGTACACCCCGTACTCCGACACGTGCAACCCCTTCCGCACAGATGCTTCGCGCAGCGCGGCGTTGTGCTTGCCCGAGCCGGTGAAGTGCTGCAACAGGTTGCCGAGTTGGGAGGGTTTGGCGATGCGCAGGTCGACGCTTGCCCCCGAGTGCGAACGTCCCCGAGCGCCCGTCTTGCCCGCGGAGGAGACGCTCTCCATCTCGGGTAGCGCGGCGAGGCCTTTGGCGAGGGTCACCGGTTTGCGTGTCACCGCCACCAGATCGACATCCTTCACGCTGTCTGCCATCCGCCGTGCCGACCCTGCGATCAATACTGTCGTGCCGTCTCCACCGCGTTCCCGGAGCCCTCCAGCGAGCGCCTCTCCCAGCTCGAGCGCACGCGGTAGCAGCAGGCGTGGTGTGCGGCGCTCTGCCACGCCGCGCTCGACTGCCTCGAGCACGCTCTTCTCGAACTTCTCGCCGAGACCCCTCACGGTACGCAACCGCCCGGAGAGCGCTGCCTGGTGCAACGACTCGACTGAGTCCACCCCCAGCTCGGAGTGGAGCATAAGTACGCGCTTGGGTCCTACGCCCGGCAATCTCGTCATCGCGACGAGCCCGGGGGGGAACTTCGCACGCAGCTTCTCCATCGCCGGTATCGAGCCCGTTTGGACCAGCGCGAGGATCTTCTCCTGCAGCGTCTCGCCCACTCCTGCGAGCTCGGTGGCGCGGCCCGCGAGCGCCAGCTCCCCCACCGACACCGGCGCCTCCCTCACCGAGCGGGCGGCGGTGCGGTAGGCGACAACCCGGTGCACGATCGCGCCGTCGAGCTCATACAGGTCGCCCAGTTCCTCCAGGGCATCCGCGATCTGAGAGTTGGGGAGGGTGCTTGCCATCGCTCAACGCCCTACCACTGCCACGACCGTATTGGGGGTGAGCACAAGGTGGGCCTTGTGGCGGTGCACTCTCACCGCTCCCCGCGCTTCGATGACCGAGGTGGGCGTGAGCGTCTCGGTCGACACGCTTGCGGCCGCGCCCTCCATCGGTACGACGAAGGGCTTGGGCTTGTTCGCGAACGAGCTCACGATCACCGTAGTGTGGGTTGCGGTGGTGACCCTCGCCGCGAGCACCTCGGGGTCGGTCCGTGCGAGCGACAGGATACGGGCACCCGTGGGTATCCACCGATGCAAGAACAGCAGCGCGTGGCCGAGCGGGCGCAGCCTCACCGTACCGTCGGTCTGGAGTATGAAGGGGTCATAGCTCGTGCCGGCGGTGTGGAAGCGCACCTGCGACCACCCCCGCAGCAGCGCCGCCACCACGTACCGTGCGGCCCACACCTCCGCCACCGGCGTGTCGGACACACCGGGCTTGCCTCCGCACGAGGCGCTGTTGCTCTCGGAGATCACCGCCGCGCGGTGTGCCGCGCGTGCGACTCCCAGCAGCCAGTCGTACTTTTCCACCAACCCCACACTCGTGTGCTTGGAGAGCAGGCGTGCGGCTGTCGTGGGGGGGCCGGCCGAGCCGCATGCCACCGTGGGGTAGGCGTGCACCGTCATCGTGTTTGGGGGATCTGTCCGCAGCAGCTGCCCCACGGGGGCCCTCCACCCGATCCCCGCCAGGTCGGGACCCTCGATCCTGATCGCCCCGAGCTGCGCTCGGCGGGTGCTCCATTCGCGCGCAAACCCTTCCGCCGTCCACGGGGAGGGGCGGTAGGCGGGGACGGTGAAGCCCGGTTCGTTGGGGAGGATGTGGGAGATCCCGTACAGGTCGGGCTCGTTGCCGAGCGAGAAGGTGAGCTGCGACGCCGGGATCGCCTGCTCGGCCGCGGCGATCGTCGTCTCGTCGTCCGCCACCGGGCCTTCGGCGAAGTTCAGCCCGATCGTGAGCTGCATGCCGGTCTCGCGCGCAAGGCATCCGAGCGTCGGCCAGAACGAGGGTGGGACCTCGTAGTGGTAGGCGGGGGTAGGTCCCGCGAGATCCTGTGAGTCCCCCCCGATTCGCAGCGTGGGGGAGCCGAGCGCTCGCAGAGTCCGCACGAGCGCCGGGGGTGGGCACGGGTCGCTCCCGAGCATACGCCCCATCAGGGGGTACTCGATCGACAGCCCAAACGGCGTGCGGGTGACGATCCCCGCCGACGCGGGGTCTGTCCGTGGCGTCGCTGTGAGGAGGCCCCCCGCGAGCAACCCCGCCAGGAGAGCGGCGCGACGGCGGCTCATCGACGCCTATGATAACCCGGTAGATGATCTTGACTTGTGCCCCACGACGCCTGGTGGCGCTTGTGGCGTGCGTGGCTCTCGCAGGTCTTGCCTCGACGGGTACCGCCACCGCCGCTAGCTTCCGCTTCGGTCTCTCAGACTACGAAGCGGACACCTTCTCCGATCCCCGTGTGGGAGAGCTCGGTATCCATCTCGCGCGCGACGTGGTGCCGTGGAACGCGGTGTACAACAAGCGTGACCTCGCGCTCGCCACCGCCTGGTTGAACGCGGTGAAGCACGCCTACCACATCACCCCCTTCGTCACCTTCCAGCATGCCGACAACTTCGGCCCCGCGCCCTCCCCCGCGCAGTACCTCAAGGCGTTCCTGCGTTTCCGCAAGCTGTTCCCGTGGGTGAAGGAGTTCTCGCCGTGGAACGAGGCCACCCATGCCACCCAGCCCACGCAACGTCATCCCAAGCTCGCTGCCGAGTACTACAACGTGCTCGCCTCTCACTGCCGCGGTTGTGAGATCGCGGCGCCCGACATCCTCGACGCCGACGGGAACGTGGAGGCGTGGGTGGAAACCTTCATGCAAACCGCCCACCCCAAGCCCACGATCTGGCCCTTCAATCCCTACGCCAGCGTCAGCACCAACAACCCCGTGTTCATCGAACGCTTCCTCGCCGCCACCAAAGGCCAGGTGTGGTTCAGCGAGGTTGGGGGGGTTGTGTGGTGGCGCTTCAAAGGCAAGCTCATCACCCACGGCGAAGCCTATGCGGCGCGGGTGGCGCGCAACACCTTCCGCTTCGCCAAGCTCAGCTCACGGATCACGCGGGTGTACTACTACCACTGGCGGTCCCCGGGGAATCCACGTAGGTTGCCCAAGCGGGTGACGTGGGATTCGGGGCTCATCCGCTCCGACGGGACTGCCCGCCCGGCGCTGCTGGTGGTGGCCAGAGAGCTCCACCGCTACATACAGAAACGCATTCCTAAGATCTTTTGATGGGCCTTCGGCCTGCCGCGTGGCCTGCTCCGGTCAACCGGCTGCGGGCGCAAGCGGGGAGGCCCGGTGGTGGGTTTTGTAGGCGGCGTTCAGTTCGCGTACCGCGCGCGCGTAGGACTCCCCGGGCCGCCGGCCGTCGAAAGCGATGGACAGTGAACCGGAGTTCGAGCGCAATCGCACCGTCGAGCCCAGTCTCGAGCCGCCGGGCCCGCGCGCATGGCTCGCCCAGGTGGGTAGCGTCCAGCCGAGCGGCGTGCCCGGGGCGAGATCGCTGTGCCATGTGAGCGTCTCCCCACCGGCGGTCGAGCGCTCGACGAACGAGATGGTCCCGTACGCGGTGGGCGCATGGGTGACGGCGATGCTCTGCCCCGGCGCGAGCCAGGCAGGGGAGGCGCCGTCGAGCAGGCTCACTCCTCCGCTCGGTGGTTCCGCCACGAGCATGTTGCGCAATAGCGCGACGTAGTCCGCGGAGAACGTCCCGTGCGGGGACATGTCCACCGGGGTGCTGCGCGTACCGAACGGGGGGACTGTCCACTCCCAGCCTCCGCCGGTGGAGGTGGTGTGGGCAAGCTCTGCGTACAGACCCGCGATGGCATCGTGGGCGTCCCCATCGGCGAGCTCTGTTTGGAAGATCGCGAAGCCCAGGTAGTCGTGGAGGCTGCTGCCGTTTGCATATGTGGAGAGTCCCTCGCGCATATGGGTTTGTGCCCAGGCGACGGTGGCCTTCACCGCCGGGGAGGAGGGGGCGAGAACTTGCACCGGGTAGGCGGCGTAGTAGTTGCCCCAGTCCTGCCCACCGGTGGCGTCGAGCACGGGTGGGATATGTCCGGTGTGGGTGACAGCACCGGCGATCGCCTGCCGCAGCGAAGCCTCGAAGCGGGTGTCCACCGCCTGCCATTCCCCCGCCATGTCCTCCCGGCCGGCGAGCTTCGCGTCGACTATGGCGGAGCGCAATCCCACCGCCGCCCACAGGTCGTCACCCGTTATGTGCCCGAAGGCGAGCTCGTCGTCGCCGGGGTTGCTTGCGGGGAGCAAGCCCAGTGGGTCGGTTGCCGTGGCGAGCGACAGCCACTGGACGGCTGCCCCCATGCGGGTGAGCTGTGCCTGCGCGTAGGCTGGGTTGCGTGCGAGAAGGGCGTGTCGGCTGAGCGCCCACAGTGCCTCGCCAAGCCCGTCGTACTGGTTGACGCGGTCGATGAACAACCCGTCGGGGCGTTGCAGGGTGTCCATGAATTCGAGGTTCTGTGCCGCCTGCTTGTGCAACCCCGCGAGGTCGAGCGCCTGTGTCTCCTGCGCGCCGTCGCGAATCCAGAAGGCTTGGTATTGGAGCTTGTTCACCCCCTGCACCCACCCCACCGGTGTGAGGTAACGGGAGGCGAGGATCTGCGCGATTGCCGCGCGGTAGGTGTCGTTCACCTTCCTCTCCGGAACCTCGATCTTCGTCATCCCCGCCTCTTCCCTCGCCCACATGCGCGTGAGCTCGGCGCGGGCGGCGCTCACGGGTACGCGGTCGAGCGCGCTGTCGCTAGTTGCGCCGATCGGCGGCGGGTCAAGTGGGAACTGCCAGGTGAAGCGCATGTGCCCACGCGGCTTCAGTCGGGCGCTGAACAGTCTTGCGTCATGAGCTGCTGTGGGTCCCGCCAACGTGGCGGCGTGCGGTGCCAGGTTCGCGCCGAGGCGCGCCATTGAGCTGGCCGCGGTCGATACGCCCCGCGTGCGATTCGAGGCTGTTGCGCCGAGCGGGCGGCTGGGCGCGGACGGGCCGCGTGCCAGCAGCAGGCCCGAGCGGTCGAGGTCGCGTCCAGGGGTGGTGTAGGCGAAGCTCGCCGAGAACGGTTGCCCAGGCTGCTCGTAGAGGCCGGGGGCACCGCTTACCGGACGCTCGTAGCGGTATGCGCCGGTGCTCATGCCGTGGATGCCGCGGAGTTGGGGCCCACGGGTGTACGCCACCGCCATCGCCACCCGTGCCTCCCGCGGACGGTTGGAGGAGTTCGTGGCGGTCACCGTCTCATACGCCACCGGTCTGCCGGCGACCGCGATAGCGAAGATGGTTTGCACGTAGCGCACCGGCCCGTCGGAGAGGGTGCTCGACAGCAGCGGTACCCCCGGGTGGGGGAGGGTGCGTGTGGGCTGATTCCAGGGCGAGAGCTTGCGGCCATACCTGAGCTCGTACTCCCCCCACCCTGTGTAGAGGTCCCCCTCGGGGGTCACCTCCCCCCCTGCGAGCATCCCCGGTACGGCGATCTGGTCGGTGGGCTTGGCGAGAAAGCCGCTGCTCGGCACGCTGCCCTCCGCCGCCGTGGCTGACAGTGCGAGCACGCCCATGGCCGTTGCGAGGATGGCGGTGCGCGTCATGGTTTCGGCTACGAACCGACTTCCAGCGTCGCGGTGCCGCGCTTGGGCCAATGGACGGCAACCGGGCAGGCAAGACCCGAGGCGGTGACCGTGCATGCTCGAGGTGCTGTGGTGGCATCGCGTGCATGCACCCCGGCGCTGTGAGCACCCACGCCACCGCTCGCCAGCCAGACGGTCGTGCTCAGCGTCGCCTTTGCCGGTACGTCGATGCTCAGCTCGATCCCGTCGGGGGTTGTGAGAAGCGTGGCCTTCGCGTGTGTGACGCTGTGCCCATTCATCAGTAGGTGCCCGTTCGCGCGGCGGTAGACGCCGGTCAGTACCACCTTGCCACCCGAGCCGCGGGCCTTTGTAAACACGGGAGTGGCGCTGCCACCGTGTGCAAGCGTAAGCGTCCACGCACTCGATGGGCCGCCCGTGCGGGGGCGCAGTGCGAGCAGGTCATGCCAGCCGCCGCCGTCCGCCACCTTCACGGCGACGAGGCCCTGTGCCGAGCGGGGGTCGGTGCCCTTGCCGATGCCGCTTAGCTCCCACCATACGCCCCCCTTGCGACCCCATACGAGCCCACTGGAGGCGAGGTCGTCGAACAGCGACGTAGGCTCGTCGGCCGGTAGTGCGCTGCGCACCGCCTCCGTGCTCGGCCAGTGCGAGAGGGCGTCGGAGAGTAGCCACAGTGTGAGCCCCTCGTATTGATTCATGGCGGCGTAGACGTCGACGATCGAGGAATCCCATTGAAGGCCAAGGCCGGGGACGATGGGGAGCAGGCCGTCGGGTTCCAGCGGGTAGGAGGCGAGCAGGTAGGAGAGGGTACGGTCGGAGTACGCGCGCCAGGAGCTCGCAAGGACGGGGTCGAGCCGCGCGCGCCGCGCCCCGAGCGCCGCGGCGGCGGCCTGCACCCACGATTGGTCGAGCGAGCGCCCCGACAGCGAGAGCTGCCCGTCGGGGGCCATCATGTCCAGTGCATAGCGGTCGGCTTGGCGGCGCAATCGTGCGACCTTTGGTCCGATCGCCTGAGGGTCGGCTTCGCTCACCAGCTCGAGCATGAAGCTCGAGAACAGCTCGTAAGCGGAGGGCTCGGCGCCCGGGTCCGACAGCTCGCGCGCCGGCCCGTCCGGGGCAAGTGCGCCGGCTCCTGGCGGAGCTGACGCTTGCAGGGGGATACCGGCGTGGGTGACGGCCAGTGAGAGGTCTTCCTTTATCTTGCGTCCCACATACGCTCTGGATCCTGCCAGCGAGCCGGGTTGGCCGATCAAGCCGTCGGCCGTCAACAGAGCGGCCCCGGCCGACCAGACGAGCCGCCAATTGTCGTAGCAGCCGGGCACGATGAGGCAGGTGGCCTCGGTCGGCGCTCCAATCTCCCCGGCGCGGTGGGCGAGTGGGGCGGAGAGCCTTTCCCACGCGCCCGCGGGCAGCTCCCCCGCCTCGCCGTCGCGGATCGTGGCGGCGATCGCGAGTAGGTTGAACGGGTCGTTGGCGGGGGGTAGGGTGAGTGCCGATTTAAGGATGCGCTCGCCCGTTTCCGCAAGCGTCGCGTCGCCGTCGCGGCGGGCGGTCTTGAGCATCACGTCGGCGAGCATCACCACGCCGTAGTTGTCCCCCGTGTCTGCCGGGTCGAGTGGGTCGGACACGCGTCCGTCGGTGGTCGTGAAGGGCTCCCACGCGCGGGCAATACCCGCGGCGTACAGGTCGAGTCTCGCCGCGCTCACCGGTGGCTGGGTGGCGCCCGCCCACGATGGGGCACAGAGAGACAACACCACGCCAACCGCCATGCCGCAGGCGGTTGCCGGCGGCGTTATGCGAACGGGTGACACGCTAGGGTACGCGCCTCGTGACCGACGTACCCTGGCTGATCCTTCCGACGTACAACGAGGCTGAGAACATCGAGGCGATAGTAGCCGCCGCAAGCGATGTGCTCGCCGGTAGCACGGGCGGGAAGTACAAGATCCTGATCGTGGACGACGGCTCCCCTGACGGCACGGGGGACATTGCCGACCGCCTCGCCGCCGAGCAGGGGCAGCTCGAGGTGTTGCACCGCACCGAGAAGAACGGCATCGGCCCCGCCTATCTGGCGGGCTTCGCCCACGCGCTCGAGCACAACGCGGGGTATGTGATGGAGATGGACTCCGACTTCTCCCACGACCCCGCCGACCTCGCGCGGTTGCTTGGAGCCGTGCGCGGGGGCGCCGACCTCGCGCTTGGCTCGCGGTACGTGCCCGGCGGGGGTGTGGTCGATTGGGGCTTGTTGCGGCGGGTGATAAGCCAGGGTGGCTCCACCTATGCGCGTCTTGTACTTGGTCTGGGAGTGCGCGACCTCACCGGGGGCTTCAAGTGCTTCAAGCGGGAGGTGCTGGAGACGATCCACTTCGACAGTGTGCGCTCACAGGGGTATGCCTTCCAGGTGGAGCTCACCTACCGAGCGGTGCGGGCAGGATTCCGGGTGCAGGAGGTGCCGATCGTCTTCAAAGACCGCGAGCTCGGCCAGAGCAAGATGTCGTGGAAGATCGCCATCGAGGCAATGTGGTTGGTGCCGAAGCTGCGCTTTGGGCGTCAACCGCCGGTGTCGGTTGTGCCGCAAACCTCTCAGGTGGACGTAGCAAGCGGCCGATAGGGAGGAGGTGGACGCCTCCTCCTACGCGCTCTACCACGGCGTGCGTCGTACCCGTACGACGCTGCGTGCCTGGCAGCGCCGGCCGCTGCCGGTGATAGGTGCTTGGGTGGGGGGATCGGCGGCCGCCGCCGTAGGACTGCTCGTGGCTGTCCTTGTGATCTCAGAGCTGTCGGTGGGGTACGTGCAGGTGATCCAATTGCGCCCGCCGTTCGCGGTGGGTGGTTTGGGGGATGTGGGGACGGTGCTCTCCCACAACCTGCTCGTGCTGGCGCTGCACGCGATGGCGTGCGTGGCGGGGTTCATCGCCGGCAGCTCCCTCCCGCTGCAGGCGCAGAGCAAGAGCGGGGTATCGCGGTGGGTGCACGAGCACGGGGGGCGCATCGCGATCGCGTTCGTGGTGTGTGCGACCACCTTCTCGCTGTCGGCACAGGCGTACCTGCTCGGCCACACAGTCGCGGGGGTGGCGCACTTCCTGAGAGTGTCGCCCGCACTGCTGCTGCTGGCGGTTCTCCCGCACGCGATCCCCGAGCTGACTGCGCTGTTCCTGCCGCTGGCAGCGTGGATCATCGCGAGCCGCAAGGGCGAGTGGGAGCAACTGCTGGCGGCGACGCTCGTGACAGTGGCCATCGCGCTCCCCGTGCTGGTTGTGTGTGCGTTTGTGGAGGTGTATGTGGCGCCGCACATCTTCACAAGCCTCACCGGTATCCACACGCCAATTGTGGGTACATGGGATGGATGGACCGTGCATGTCGGTCATTGAGGTTGCTATACTTCACTTTGTATAGTGAGTGGCAGGGTAGCCCGGTAAGGCCGGGTGTTGACGCAGCAGAGACGGCCATCCCGAACAGGAGATCACCATGGCAGGAACCCTCAACGAAGTAACCGACGCGAATTTCCAGGCCGAGGTCATCGAGTCGGAGACGCCCGTGCTCGTCGACTTCTGGGCCCCGTGGTGTGGGCCGTGCCGCGTGGTGGGTCCGGTGCTCGAGGAGATCGCATCCGAGCGCGAGGATCTGCGCATCGTGAAGTTGAACGTGGACGAGAACCAGCAA
>JBOGYB010000024.1:0-10044 GCA_050696555.1 Solirubrobacteraceae bacterium
GTCCTGTATGGCACGACCTGAGACTGGGCTTCGATCACAGCGTGCCACTCACCTGCCATCAGTACCAGTGAACTTCGTAATCTGAGCTATAAGATCAACTAATGCTCAATGTCGGCCGGCTGCGAGTTTTGACCGAGGTCGCCAGACGCGGCTCGTTCTCGGGCGCCGCGGACGCTCTCTCCTACACCCAGTCAGCCGTCTCTCAACAGGTGGCGACACTCGAGGCCGAAACAGGCATGACGCTGCTCGAGCGTCACGCACGGGGCGTGCGCCTCACCGCCGCCGGACAGGCACTCGTGGAGCACGCCGAGGGAATCCTTGCGCGGCTCGAGGCCGCCGAGGAGGAGCTCTCGGCGATCGCGGGCTTGCGCGCCGGGAAGCTGCGGATGGCATCGTTCCCCACCGCAGGCGCCACACTCATGCCGCTGGCGATCGCCACGTTCCGCTCCAGCTATCCCGACATCGAGCTGACGCTCGCCGAGGGCGAGCCCGAGGAGATCGCGCCACGGCTGCGCGCCGGCGAGTTCGACCTTGCGTTGCTGTTCGAGTTCGACGAGCCCGAAGCGGGCATGGAGGGAGTGACGCGCGTCGAGCTGCTGCGAGACCCGATGTATCTCGCCCTACCGCGCGAGCACTCGCTGGTCGCCAAGCAGGACCTGCGTCTCGAGAACCTGCGCGGCGAGGCGTGGGTGCAGACCTCGCGTGAGAGCCCCTGCGCAAAGCATGTGGTGCGCTCCTGCCACGCCGCCGGGTTCGAGCCGAACGTGGCATTCGAGAGCGACGACTACCAGACGGTCCAAGGGCTGGTAGCCGCAGGCGTTGGCGTTGCCCTGATCCCCGAGCTTGCTCTCTCGGTTGTCCGCGAGGACATAGCAATCCGCTCGCTCTCCCCCAGCCCCCCGATCCGTCAGGTGGTAGCGGCCGCGCCCTCCGACGCGCGGCTCAGCGCTGCCACACCCGCGATGCTCGGCATTCTCGAAGACGCCGCGAGACGCTACGTGTCCCACGGAAAGCAAACCGGCCCAAGCGTTTGAACCTCGGGCTCCAGCTCGACTCCGAAGCGCTCCAATACGCGGCGGCGACCCTCGTCCATCACAGCAAGCACATCGACGGTCGTCGCATCACCGGTGTTCTCGATGAAGTTGGCGTGCTTGAGGGCGAAGCGGGCCCCACCGACGGCCAGACCGTTACAGCCGGCCTCAGAGAGAAGCAGGCCCGCCGTGCGTCCTTCCGCGCGGGGGTCCTCCGGGTTCTTGAAGGTCGAGCCGAACGTCTTTATCCCCTGCGGTTG
Source organism: Solirubrobacteraceae bacterium (assembly GCA_050696555.1). Classification (GTDB taxonomy): domain Bacteria; phylum Actinomycetota; class Thermoleophilia; order Solirubrobacterales; family Solirubrobacteraceae; genus Palsa-744. The sequence continues at coordinate 1,292 of JBOGYB010000024.1, forward strand.
GGCTTCGTGGCGACGCATACGCATCTCGGCAAGCGTCGCCTTGACCGATCCGGGGTCTGACATGGTGAGCGAGAAGCGGGCTCGCGCGACTATCTCCCCGGCTCGTAGGTTCGACTCGCGATAAGCGAAGCCGAGATCGGCGGGGCCGCGACGCTGCGATCCTGAGGCACTCACGACCTCGGCCCAATCGAGCACACTTGCGAGCTCACCGCCGTAGGCGTTGGCGTTCATGCGCACCGCCCCTCCCACCGTCCCCGGAATGTTGACCCCGAACTCGATCCCCGACAGGCCGGCACGGGCGGCGCGGGCGGCGACTTGGGGTAGTCGCGCACCACCTCCGCACACGATGTGGATACCTTCGACCTCGATCACCGCCAGCGCGCGGTCGAGCTTTATCACCAGCCCACGCACACCTTCGTCGGCGACGAGCAAGTTCGAACCGGAACCCACTACGTTCACCTCGACGCTCGCACGCGAGGCCCAGCCGAGCAGTTCAGTCAGTGCGATCTCGGCGCCCGCACGCGCGAAAAACTCAGCCGCGCCGCCTGTGCGTACGGTGGCGAGTCCCGCAAGTGGGAAGTCGGTGCTGACAGACTCGGGCGGAGACTCCCTCACGCCGCCACCACCAAGCGTCGTGAGAGTGTGTCAACGTCGCCTGCGCCCATCACGACGCAAAGATCGCCCGCCGTGAGCATGTCGCGCAGTACGCGCTCGGCAACATCCAAATCGGGCAGCCACAGCACTGTTCGCCCAGCGGCTTGCTCAGCGACGCTGCGTGCGAGTGTCAGACCGCTGACACCGGGGTAGTCCTCAGCGCGCTCGCGCGCCGGGTAGACGTCCAGCAGGACTACGACGTCCGCCCGAGCGAGTGCCGCGCCGAACTCCCTGGCGAGCATTGCCGTGCGCGAGAAGAGGTGCGGCTGGAATACAGCCACGAGCCGCTTCGGCGCGAGTGTCCGCGCCGCGCTCAGGGTCGCAACGACCTCGGTGGGGTGGTGGGCGTAGTCGTCCACCACTTCTACCCCGCTCGCCGTTTGACCGAGCCGCTCGAAGCGCCTGCCGGCCCCCCTGAAGCCGGCTATCGCCGCCGTCCCGTCCACGTCCGCCAGCCTGGCCGCCTCGAGCGCCGCCGTCGCGTTCAGCGCGTTGTGGATTCCCGGCACCGAAACCGACACCTCGACCCCACGCCATGTGAACGTGGAGCCCCGCTCGTCTGTGTGTGGCTCGTGGACGTCGTAGAAGACCGCCGGGGGGCCCCGCAGCGCACGCAGGTCGGGGCGATCCCACACGACCGCTTGCGGAGCGCCGGCAAGAAATTGACGAAACGCCTCACGCAGCTCGGCAAGCGAGGAGAACGTGGCATGGTGGTCGAGCTCGACGTTCGTGACGACGGCGATGTCAACGTCAAGACTGAGCATCGAGCGATCTGACTCGTCGGCCTCCACCACCAGCCACCCGTCGTCCGGACCCGGCGACCAGTGCGAATTGGCGAGACCGGCACCGACCGAGCTACCCACCAGCCAGCTCGGGTCGACGTGACACTCGCGCAGCACATGCACGATCATCGAGGAGGTCGTGGTCTTGCCGTGAGCCCCCGCCACAGCGATCGTGCGACGCAGCGCTGTCAGCTCGGCGAGCAGCTCGGCGCGCGGACACTCTCGTAGGCCCCGTTCGCGCGCCGCCATACGCTCGGAGTTCTCGACCGGGACGGCGCTGGAGTAGATCACCTCGATGTCATCGCCCGTGGGCACGTTGGCGGCGGCGTGGCCGATACGCGGTTCTCCGATCACCCTTTCCTCGCGCAGGCGCGCGAGATAGGGCGTAAGCGCCTTGTCGGAGCCGCTTACGCTCGCTCCCAGCGAATGGGCGGCACGCGCGTAGCCGCTCATGCCCGAGCCACCGACACCCACGAAATGAAGCCTGCGGCCCGTCCACGGCTTATCGCTCATCTCGCGGCCTCGAGTAGTAGTTCAGCAGCGATGTCGCGCGCGGCATCCGGACGCGCAAGCCGGCGCGAGGCGCTCGCCATCGTGGCCAGACGGGAGGGATTGGCCAGTAGTCGCGCCACCTCCCGCGCAAGACCCGCGGGGGTGAGATCGGCGTCGGGGATGACGATCGCCGCGCCGGCGTCAACCATCCAGCGCGCGTTGGCGCTCTGGTGATCGGCGGAAGCGTAGGGGTAAGGCACGAGGATCGCGGGCACGCCGTAGGCGGCGATCTCGAACACCGACCCACCCGCGCGCGCGACAACCAGGTCTGCGGCAGCGAGCGCCTGGGCGAACTCACCGACGTGGAGGTACTCGTACAGGTCATACCCCGGTCGCCGCACCCCTTGCGAGCACTCCTCGTAGTCGCGTCGCCCACACACATGCAGCACGTGGAAGTCGCCCGAGGCGAACGCCTCCAGCGCTGCGCGGTTGATCGAGCGCGAGCCGAGCGACCCTCCGAACACGAGCACACACAACTCCCCAGGGGTGATGCCGAAACGCTCACGGGCGGCGGAGCGATCGGTGCCCGGCACAGGAATCGGGCGACCCGTGACCCGATAGCGCGGACCCGTGCGACCCTCAATCGGAAACGACAGGCACACCCTGCGCGCGAACGGAGCAAGCAGGCAGTTGGTCAAGCCCAGGTGGCTGTCGGCCTCTGTGAGCACAAGCGGTATGCGTCGTGAGAGTGCAGCAACCCCCACCGGGCCTGCCACGTATCCCCCTCCCCCCATGACCGAATCTGGTTTTAGCTCGCAGAGCAGCGAGCGTGAGGCGGAGACGGCACTTGCCGCCCGCACGAACGCTCGTGCTGCGTGTAGGGGGTTGCTGCGACTGACACCTTCCACCGCGATTGTGCACAGTGGGTAGCCGGCGGCAGGCACCAGCTCCGCCTCGGCGCGCTCGCCCCCGATGAATGTCACGAGGGCGCCCTCAGCGCGCAGCGCGTCGGCGACCGCGAGCGCCGGGGTCACGTGCCCGGCCGTTCCCCCCGCGGCTATCACGATCTTCTTCTGGGATGCGCTCACGGCCCCATCGTGCCGGTTCGCGCGGCGGCGTGTCGGCGACGCGGCGCTCCGCCCGTATCGACACGTTCGCATCGCCCCCCACGGCACGTGTGCGTCTTCGCTGAGGCGAGCTGACGGCGCGCACGTGCGCTGTGCCGCCGGAGGCGACGTTCAGTAGAAGGCCCATCGCGGCAAGCGTCACGATCAGACTGCTCGACCCGTAGGAGACGAACGGCAAAGGCACCCCCGTGAGCGGGGCGAGACCCAACACGGCGAACACGTTCAGCAGCGCTTGAGAGACGATCAGCGAGGTCATACCCACGGCGATCAGCGCGCTGTGGAGACTGCGAGCGGCCTTGGCGGCACGCAGGCCCGCATACGCGATGAGTCCGTAGAGGAACAGCAACGCCGACACTCCCACTACACCCAGCTCCTCGCCGATAACCGCGAGGATGAAGTCTGTATGGGCCTCGGGGAGGTAGAAGATCTTCTGCACCGACTCGCCCGGGCCGACGCCGAAGAGGCCTCCGGAACCGATCGCGATCTGGCCCTGAACCGCCTGAAAGCCGCTCCCAGAAGCGTGCGCCCAGGGGTCCAGAAACGAGGTCAGTCGCGCACGCGCATAGGGCCTCGCGATCGCGTACAGCGCCACCACCGCGAATGCGGAGCCGCCGATGATGGCGAGGTTACGAAGGGGGATGCCGGCCGCGACGAGCAGCGCGCAGCTCGTGAAGGCGATCACCATCGCGGTGCCGAGGTCGGGCTGGGTGGCGACGAGCAGGCACGCCGCGCCCACCACGGTGAGCAGCGGTTTGGAGAGCTCGCGCAGGTCGTGCACGCGTGCGGGCTTTCGCGCGAGCAGCGTCGCACCGTAGAGGACAAGCGCCAGCTTCAGAAGCTCCGAGGGCTGGAACTGCAGCGGCCCCGTGCCGATCCAGCGCTTGGCGCCGTTGACCGTGACGCCCACGTGCGGGATGTGGACGGCGAGCACGAGTGCAAAGGAGACAGCGAGCAGCGGCGCCACGAGACTCTGCACGCGGGCGATCCCATCGCGCGCGAGCATCCGCATGACTACGAGGCCAAGCGCCCCGTACATCACATACTTGACGAGATAACCGGTGCCACTGCCGTGACCTTGCAGCAGGGTGCTCGCAGAAGAGGAGCTGTACACCATCACCACACCGAAGGCGAGCAGGCACAGCGTGGCCGTCAGCAGCAAGCTGTGCTCCAACGGTTGACGCGACGAAGCTCCGATGCTGGAAGATGCGCCGCCGGCCCGCGAACCACGGGTCTCTGACGAGTTGGCGCGCCGTCCGGCTGCAGGCATCAGAACTCACTTCGACACGCAAAGCCGAAAGCCTGCGCTGCTGAGCTAAAGGCCGATGACCAGTCCCTTGAACGTCTCCCCGCGGGCTTCGAAGTCGACGAACTGGTCGAAGCTCGCGCACCCGGGCGAGAGTAGGACGACCTCGCCCTCGCGCGCCGTCGCGGCGGCCTGCGTCACGGCCCGCTCGAGCTCATCGCACTGATACAAGGGCACACCGGAGCTTTGTAGGGCATGCGCGATGAGGGGCGCGTCTTCTCCGATCAGATACACGGCGCGACAGCTCCGGACCGCATGGGAAAGCGGCGAGAAATCCTGCGCCTTGCCCTGCCCCCCCAGGATCAGATGCACAGGCAATCTCTCCTGGGCCATCGTCTCGAGCGCGACAAGCGTGCTCGCAACGTTCGTGGCCTTGGAGTCGTTGACGTAGAGCACCCCCTCACGTCGTGCTACCTCCTCAAGACGGTGGGGCACACCCGCGAAGCTGCGCAGACCGGCCTTCACAGCCTCCGAGTCCAGACCTCGGACTAGACATACCGCTGCCGCCGCCATCGCATTCTCCAGGTTGTGGCGCCCCCGCAGGGATAGCTCAGAGCGGTTGAGCAGTGGCTGTCCTTCCCAGTAGAGCATGCCCTCGCGAACAGACATCTGCGCAACCGGCTCATCGCCGAAGCTCACGCGATGCGCCCGACCAGGTAGACCTTCGGGCTCATAACCCGACGGAGCGACGGCTACGTCCGCCGGTCCCTGGTGGACGAACAGCTCGAGCTTTGCCTGCCGATACGCATCGAACGTGCCGTGGCGGTCCAGATGGTCGGGCGCGAGGTTGAGCAGGACGGCGGCCTCGGGGGCGAAGGCGAGTGTGTCTTCGAGCTGAAACGACGACGCCTCGCACACGACCGTCACGTTCTCTGCGATCTTGCCCACAAGCCCACTGAGCGCTGTTCCCACGTTGCCCGCGACAGCCACGGGCAGCCCCGCTACGCGATGGATGTGGCCGATCAGCTCGACTGTGGTGGTCTTGCCGTTCGTGCCAGTCACCGCGATGAACTCGTTTGCGAGTAGCCGCCACGCCAGCTCCAACTCCCCCATCACGCATACACCTCGCTCGCGCGCCCGCGCGATCACGGGCGCCCGAGCAGGCACACCCGGGCTCTTCACTACCGTGCTCACACGGTCGAGCAGGTCAACCCCCTGCTCGCCCACGTGAAGCTCCACGCCCGCGCTTGCAAGCACATCGAGGCCATCGGGCCTGCCCGCGTCCACCCCGATCGCCTCCTCCTCACGCGCCCGCAGCGTGAGCGCCGCCGCGATGCCCGAGCGAGCAAGTCCCACCACGAGGAAGGGACCGGGCGGCATGTCAGAGCGACCCTTCATCTCAAATCCATCTCACTCGCCAAGCGAGCGCCGTCAGCCAAGGCTCTGACGATAGATCGTAAACCCGATCGCGCAACAGATCGCCGCGACGATCCAGAAGCGCAGAATTATCTTCGTCTCCGACCATGCACGCAGCTCGAAATGGTGGTGTATGGGCGCCATCAGAAACACGCGCTTGCGGGTCATCTGGAAGGAGATCACCTGGATCACCACGGATAGCGCCTCGATCACGAAGATGCCACCGAGCAGGATCAACAGCACCTCGGTCTTGGTCATCACCGCCAGGCCCGCGATCGCCCCGCCGATGCCGAGCGACCCGGTGTCGCCCATGAAGATGGTGGCGGGGAAAGCGTTGAACCACAGAAAGCCCACACAACCGCCGACAAGCGTTCCCGCAAGCATCGCCATGTCGAAGTCTTCGGCGATGAACGTGATACCCACATATGCGAGCAGCACGATCGCACCGCAACCGGCCGCAAGCCCGTCGAGCCCGTCGGTGAGGTTGACGGCGTTTGTGGTGCCCGCCACCACCAGATAGATGAGGACCGGGTAGAAGATGCCGAGGTCAATCTGGTAGTCGACAAAGCGCAACCGCAGCGTGCTTGCCAGGTGCGCCTCGTGGGCGGCGATAAACCACAGGCCTAGGGATATGGCGATCGTGATCGCCAGCTTGGTGCGCCCGCGCAAGCCGAGCGAGCGGCGCTTGACGAGCTTGGTGTAGTCGTCGGCGAAGCCAAGCAGGGCGCAGGCGATCGCCGTGCCGAAAACTCCCACCGAGCGCCATTCGAAGTTGGAAAGGATCAGGTAGGGAACCGTGATGGAGAGGAAGATGATTATCCCCCCCATCGTGGGAGTGCCGGCCTTCACGTGGTGACCCTGAGGCCCGTCCTCGCGGATCTGCTGGCCGAACTCACGGTTGCGGAGGAACTCGATGAACTTCGGGCTCAGGAAGATGCAGATCAAGAGAGCGGCTGTACCGCCTATCAGCACGCGCCCCATCAGCTATCGACCCTCGTTTGCAAGCGCTTCGCGCGCCACCGTGACGTCGTCGAAGGGAACCTTCACACCCCCGGCGAATTCCTGCCCCTGCTCGTGGCCCTTTCCGGCGATCACGAGCACGTCACCGTCTTGCGCTACCCGCACGCCGCGCTCTATCGCGGCACGCCTATCGACCTCGACGGCGATGGGTGGCGCGCCGGGCGGTCGCGAAGCCCTCATGGAACCGGCCATGATCTCGGCGATGATCGCCTCCGGGTCCTCCGAGCGGGGGTTGTCCGAGGTTACGACCAGCACGTCAGCCAGCCGCGCGCCGACCTCCCCCATCAGGGGGCGCTTGCCACGGTCGCGGTCGCCGCCCGCCCCGAACACGCAGATGACACGACCGTCGCCGACTTCGTGGGCTGCTCTGAGCACATTCTCGAGCGAATCGGGGGTGTGAGCGTAGTCGACCAGCACCGCGAAACCCTGGCCCTCCTCGACCGGCTCCACGCGCCCCGGCACCCGCACCCCTCGCTCAAGGGCTTCGATCGAGGTGTCGAGGTCGGCGCCCAGCGAACTCGTCGCCGCTAGCGCGGCGAGGGTGTTGGCGACGTTGAAGCGACCCGGTAGCGGCAACCTGATAGTGCGCCTACCGGAGGTGGTGTGCAGCTGGAAGCACGAGCCGCTCAGTTCGACGCGCACATCCTCGGCGCGGTAGTCGGCGTCGGTGTCGATCGCGAATGTGACGAGCGGTCCGTCGAGCTCGTCGGCGAGCCGCCGGCCGTAGGGGTCGTCGAGGTTCACGACCGCCACCCCCGGCTTCGTATCCGCGACCCGCGGCATGAAGAGGCGGCGCTTGGCTTGGAAGTAGTCCTCCATCGTGGAGTGGAAGTCGAGGTGGTCTTGCGTGAGGTTCGTGAAGATCGCCACGGCGAAGCGAACCGCGTCGGTGCGCCCCAGCGCAAGAGCGTGGGAGGAGACCTCCATTGCACAACAGGTCTCACCGCCATCGAGCATGGAACGGAAGTCGGCCTGCAGGTCGATCGCCTCGGGAGTGGTTCGTGTCGCCGGGCGCTCCACCCCCGCCACCACCGACTTGACCGTGCCTAGCAGGCCGCAACGCTCGCCGGACGCTTCCAGCAGCGTCCGCACGAGGTGGGCAGTGGTGGTCTTGCCGTTGGTGCCGGTCACCCCTACTACACGCAGCTTCGAGGTGGGATCACGATAGAAGCGCGCCGCGAGCGGGCCCATCGCCGCACGCGTGGACTCGACTAGCAGCTCGGGAACCCCAAGGGAAAGCGGGCGTTCCACCGCGAGCGCCGTGGCGCCGCTCGCCACAGCCTGGGACGCGAAGTCGTGGCCATCCCTCTCATGTCCGTCGATGCAGAAGAAGAGCGCTCCCGCCGCGACGCGACGGGAGTCGTACTCGAGATTTGCGATCTCCACCGCATCGGACGTCGGCGAGATCGACCGCAAGCCGGGAACCTCGGCGGCCGTCAACTCGTCCAATCTCATAGCTTTGAGACCTCTGCGTGCAAGGAGCGGGAGTCTATGGCTCGCACCAGCGGGGATCGCCGGACCGCCCGCGGCTCAGGCCGCGTCGTGGGAGGCGCTCATCCGGGCGGGATGCCCAGATAGGGCAGCGCGAACCCCATGATCTGACCGAACGCAGGGGCCGCCACCACGCCGCCGAAGATCGAGCCGGTTTGCGGTTCGTCGATGATCACCGCGCACAACAACTTCGGATTGGAGGCGGGGGCGAAACCCACGAACGACGCCACATAAGCGCTTTTCGAGTATTCGCCTGTCTTCGGGTCGATCTTGCTGGCGGTGCCGGTCTTCCCCGCTAGCTCATAGCCGGGAACGGACACCTCGTGCGCGGTGCCCCCGGGCGCGAGCACCCCCTTGAGCATCGTGCGCAACTCGCTTGCGGTGGTAGTCGAGATCACACGCCGCCCGGTGGGCGTTGGGACGGCGTGAGCGTCGACACGAGCGATGATGTGCGGCGGGCGCAGGACACCGCCGTTGGCGATCGCCGCGTAGGCAGTAGCCATTTGGATTGGGGTGACAAGCTCCCCC